>NZ_JAAAHR010000062.1:0-46722 GCF_009908215.1 Nonomuraea sp. K271
CCCCGGCACCCACGCGAGCCCGCACATCCCCGCACCCCCCACCAGCAGCGAGGAAACGGCACATGAGCGACCATCCGTCTGCCCGCACCAGCGTCTCCCGCCGTGGATTCATCGCCGGGACCGGCTCGGCACTGGGGTTGGCCGCCCTGAACGTCCACGCCCGCCCGGCCGCCGCGAGCGCCCCGATCGCCGACGGGACCCACGTCGACGTCCTGGTGATCGGCACCGGCTACGGCGGGTCGGTGGCGGCCCTGCGCCTCGCCCAGGCCGGCGTGGACGTGCACATGGTCGAGATGGGCATGGCCTGGGACACCCCGGGCACCGACGGCAAGGTCTTCTGCAACACGCGGGAGCCCGACTACCGCTCGTACTGGCTGCGTACGAGAACCAAGGCGCCGCTCAGCAACTTCCTCGGCTTCCCCCTCGATCGGGACATCCCCCGCTACACCGGCATTCTGGACGCCGAGGAGTTCGGCGGCATCACGGTCTATCAGGGCCGCGGCGTCGGCGGGGGCTCGCTCGTCAACGGCGGCATGGCCGTCGTGCCCCAGCGTGCCAACTTCGCCGCCGTGCTTCCCTCGGTCAACCCCGACGAGATGTACGCCACCTACTATCCGAGGGCGAACGCCGGGCTCGGGGTCTCCACCATCGATCCCGGCTGGTTCGAGTCGGCCGGCTGCTACCAGTACTCCCGCGTGGGCCGCAAGCACGCCCAGCGCTCGTCGTTCCCGTTCGTGTTCGTGCCCGACGTGTACGACTGGGACTACATGGAGCAGGAGGCGGCCGGTACCGTCCCCAAGTCGGCGCTGGCCGGCGAGATCCTCTACGGCAACAACCACGGCAAGAAGTCCCTGCAGAGGACCTACCTCGCCCAGGCCAGGGCCACGGGCAGGGTGTCGATCTCCCCGCTGCACCGGGTCACCTCGGTCGCCCCGGGGTCCGGCGGCGCGTACACCGTCGTCGTCGAGCAGCTCGACACCTCAGGCGGCGTCACCGCGACCAAGACGGTCACCGCCGGCAAGGTGTTCTTCGCGGCCGGCAGCGTCGGCACCAGCAAGCTCCTGGTACGCCTGAAGGCCACCGGCGTCCTGCCCGGCCTGAACGGCGAGATCGGCAAGGGCTGGGGCGACAACGGCAACGTCATGTGCGGCCGGGCCAACCACCTCTGGGACCCGACGGGCGGCCTCCAGTCGGCCATCCCCTGCTGCGGCATCGACAACTGGACGGCCGGGGGCGCTTTCGCGGAGGTCGCGCCGCTGCCCACCGGCATCGAGACGTGGGCCTCGTTCTACCTGTCGATCACCAACAACCCGCACAGGGCACGGTTCAGCTGGAACGCGGCGGCGGGCAAGGTGGAGCTCGACTGGCAGACCGCGTGGAAGCAGCCCTCCATCGACATGGCCAAGACGATCTTCGACACGATCAACGCCAGGGAGGGGACGATCTACCGTACCGACCTGTTCGGCGTCTACAAGATCTGGGGCGATCACCTCACCTACCACCCGCTCGGGGGCGCGGTGCTGAACAGGGCCACGGACAACTACGGCCGCCTGCACGGGCATCCCGGTCTGTACGTCATCGACGGCGCGCTGATCCCGGGCAACACGACGGTCAACCCGTTCGTCACCATCACGGCACTCGCCGAACGCAACATCGAGCAGATCATCGCCGCCGACCTGTGACGTGTGCCGTCACCCCGGCCGGCGGGCGACGAACACGTACTCGCGGTTGTCCTCGGGCCCTGGCGGCCCTCCCGCTCCCGATTGACCCGTCGCTTGAAGGCGACGGTCCCTCGGAACGACCTGATGGAGACTCGAAGAGGACGCGGATCGAACATCGGGAGGACAGCTGTGTGGGACCCCTTCGGCACGTTGAGCCGGGCGTTGTGGATCGGCGGCGGCCAGTGGGCCGGCAAGTCGACCGTGGCCCGGCTCCTGGCCGCGCGGCACGGCGTCACCGCCTACCACTACGACTACCACGACGCCCGCGGCCACAACGATCGCCGGATCGCCCGCCGGGTCGCTCTCGGCGAACCCGTCACCCCACCCGACCTCGACGCCGAGTGGGTCGACACGACGCCGGAGGAGATGGCCGCCTCGACCCTGGCCGGATTTCCCGACCGGTTCGGGTGGGCGCTCGACGACCTGCGCGGGCTGGTCTCGGGTCACCCGATCATCGCCGAAGGCTGGGGGCTGCGTCCCGAACTGGTCGCGCCGCTCCTCGACTCTCCTCGCCGCATGATCGTCATGGTGCCCTCGCCCGAGTTCCGCCGGCACCAGGCGAGTACGCTGCCGCGCGCCGGCGCGCTCGACCACGCCGTCCGCGACCCGGCCCGCGCGCAGGCCAACCGCCTGGCCAGGGACCGGCTGGTCGCGGATGACGCCGTACGCGGCGCCCGCCGGCTCGGCGTGCGCGTGCTCGAAGTCGACGGTTCTCTTGACGCCGACGGGGTCGCCGAAATCGTCGCCGACCATTTCGGCCCGTACCTTCCGAAGAAATGCCACTGACGTAACACAAGTGTTATGCCGCACCAGTGGGCGTCATTCTTCGTAATGGCCGGAAATCAGTCATAAAGGGGGAGTTTTCGCGCAGCACTGAAGAGAAAAACCCGCTCCTGCCCACGGCTCCGTAGATACTCTTTGACCCGCGCGGCATTGGGGTGGGGCGGTGGCGAGGGAGCCTGCATGCTTGACCAGCGAAATCATCAGGGCAAGTTCGCCGAGGACTATGTGCGTGCCCTCGCCTCGGCCGCCGGGCTGCTCGTCTACAAGGACGACCTCGACCACGACGGGATAGACCTCGGCTTCCGCTATCCGGGCCGGGCGGGGCACATCTCGTCGCCCGCGATCGAGGTGCAGGTCAAGTCGTGGTCCGCGCCGTCGTGCAAAGGGCCCGACCTGTACTTCCACGGGCTGAACGAGGTGCAGTACAACAAGCTCGTCGCGGGCCCTTTCCTCGTCCCGCGTTACCTGTTCGTCGTCGTGGTGCCGCGTGAGAGAGACCATTACGCGCGGGTGGAGACCGAAGGGCTGACGCTCAGCCGGCTCTGCTACTACCGGGGCTTCGAGGGTGAGCAGGCCATCGCCTCCCCGAGCAGCAAGCGCCACGCGCCCGTACGCGTGCCGCTGGGCAACGTCCTCACCGTGCGCGCCCTGCGCGAGCTCGTCGGCGCGCCCGCGTGACCAGGCGCCTGTCGGTCGCCGACATCAGCAGCTACCTCGCCATGACCGGCTGGTCCCGCCAGCCCGGCGAGTGGCGGGGCGCCTCCGTGTGGGTGCACGAGGGCGACCACGAGATCCTGGTGCCGGGCACCGACGACCTCGGCGACGGACCCCGGCGGATCAGGGAGATCCTCGCCCTGCTGGCGCGGCTGGAGGGCCGCTCCCGGGAGGACATCGCCTCCGACATCGGCACGCCCATGGCCGACGTGCAGTGGTACAGAGCCTCCATCGCCCCCGTCGACGGGCAGGTCAAACTCCTCGACGCGGTCACGGCACTCACCAGCGCGCAGGCCGCCCTCGGCGCGGCGGCCCGCGCCGTGCTCACCGGCCCCCGGCCCGTGTACGACGGCGTGGCGCCCAAGGAGGTGCGTGACCTGCTCGACCGCGTCTGGGTCGGGCCGATCGTGCCCACGGGCGACCTCCTCACGGTCCGCGTGCCGCTGGAACGTGCCACGCCAGGTGATCCACCGCTGGCCCGCCGCGCCCTGATCCTGCTCCAGCGCGCCGCGGAGCTGCTGCTCGAAGCCGGCGCCGAGGTGCACAGGACCGGAGACATCAGCACCTTCGACGGCATCGTGCGGGACGGCGTGTCGGCCGAGCTCTGCCAGGCGCTCGCCCGCTTCGCCGGCTCCGACCCCGGCACCCGGTTCGAGGTCGGCTTCCGCTGGGCGCGGGCGCTGCCCTCGGGCGTTCCCGCGCGCCGGCTCGTCTTCGAGCCCGAGACGGGACGGCTGTTACGCCGCGTCGCGCACCGGCTGCGCCGCCTCCACAGCGACCGCGCCTCCGTCACCGGCCTCATCGCCATGCTCGTCGACATCGGCGGCGAGGACCGCTTCCGCGTCCAGGTCCGCGGCGACGTGGCGGTCGGCGGCGCCGGGTCGCGCGGCTCGATCTGGGTGCGACTGCCCGACGAGGCGGCCTACGACGTGGCCGTCGAGGCGCACAGGAGCAGGACTCCCGTACGCGCTCGCGGCACGCTGCGGGAGGTTTCCGGCCGCCGCGAGCTCACGGCGACCACCTTCGGCACAGTCATGGACCATCGATCCGAGGAGAACTGACCATGGACGACACCACCTTCGGGGCCCCGGAGCGGGCTTCGCTGCTCGGCTTGATGACGCTCGGCGGGGCGGCGTCCAACCCCGAGCTCAAGGAGCATGTCGGCACGACGCTCAACGGGAAGGCCCGGCTGCTGCTGAACCAGCGCGGCCTCGTCACGAGCGGCAAGCAGGACAGGGCGTACCACCACACGCTCACCGACAAGGGCTGGGCCTGGTGCGTGGCCGAGCTCACGGGCACCGCCCCGGCCCGCTCGGGGTCGATCGGCCGCACCCTCTACGGGGTCCTCGGCCTGATCAAGGGCTATCTCGACGCGGCGGATCTCAGCCTGGCCGACTTCGTCGTCACGGCCCGCGAGCCCGCCGTCACGGGCGGGGACGATCTCGCCGGAACGATCCGGGAGGCGTACTGGCGGCTGGCGCGCGAACCCCAGGACTGGGTGCTCCTGACCAGGCTGCGCCCGCTGCTCGGCGACGCCCCCACCGACGAGGTCGACGAGACGCTGCGGCGGATGGAGCTTCTCCCGGACGTGCATCTGGTGCCGCAGGCCGACCAGAAGACGCTGACCGACGACGACAGGAAAGCGGCCGTGCTGGTGAACGGAGTGAGCAAGCACCTTCTGGCGATCGAGGCCCGGTGAACGAGCAGGAAGAACGTGCCCTACGGGCCGTCTCCAGGGTGCTCGACTGGGCGACGACCTCCGAACACGCGTGGAACCCGCCGCCCTTCCACGTCGACGGCATGCACCCACGGGCCGAGCGGCTCGTCCTCGACGGCATCGAGGAGGCGTCGCTCGCCTCCCGCACGAGCCCGCTCGGGGTCGTGATCCAGGGTGAGGGCGGCGCGGGCAAGACCCATCTTCTCGGCTGGGTAAGGGGCCGGATCGCCCAGGCCGGCGGCTACTTTTTCATGGTCGACTTCAGCGCGGGCGAGAACTTCTGGCGCCGGACGACGGGCGCGATGGTCGAGGACCTGGGCCGTTCCGCCGGCGGACCTGGCTCCCCCGTCCAGGCGCTGGTGGCGCTGCGCTCCCTCGCCGAGCTCGCGGGGACCGGCGACCGGATCGAGGCGGCGGCCGAACGCGGCGCCGGCCTGACCCGCAAGGATCTCGACGCGCTGGTGGACGGCCTGCTGGCCAGGGACCGGCGGCTGCTGCGGTGCCGCGACACCATCCGGGCGCTGGCTCTGTACGCCACCGCCTCCGGCCACGCCCTCGACGTCGCCCATGACCACCTGATGTCGACGGAGGAGGCGGAGGACGGCGACCGCCAGGCGTGGGGCATGGGCAAGGGCGTCAAGGACCACCACGACATCGCGGTCGAGTTGTCGACGATCCTCGCGCTGACCGGCCCCAGCGTCATCGCGGTGGACCAGATCGACGCCATACTCGGGCACTCCCGAGCCGGTACGGCGTCCGGCGCGCAGGCCGGCGACGAGCCGCGTAAGGACGTGATCGACGAGATCGCGGCCGGCCTCATGGCCCTGCGCCACGCCACCCAGCGTTCGCTCTGCCTGGTCGCCTGCCTGCCCGCGTCCTGGAGCCTGATCAAGGAACGAGCCATCGGTACGGTGCAGGACAGGTTCAGGACGTCACTGATCCTCACCACGCTCGCGAGCGCCGACATCGCCCGGAGCCTGGTCGAACGGCGCTTCGCCGTGGCCTTCGAGAACGCGGGCTGCACGCCGCCCGGCCCGCTCTGGCCGATCGCGCCGGATGCGTTCGCGACCGCGCCCGGTCTCACGCCGAGGACCCTCCTGCGGCGCATCAGCGCGCACGTCGAGACGTGCCGCGTGGAGGGCAGGGCGACCCTCCTGGAGAGGTTCCATCAGGACCCTCCGGCCCCGCCGCTCACCGGCGGCGCCCCCGCCGTGTCCGAGGCGGACCTCGCCCGGCTCGACGCCCGCTTCGCCGGCCTGCGCGCGCAGGCCGATCCGTCGGACGCGTTCGACCCCGCCCACGAGGACGAGCTCGCTCCGCCGCTGCTCGCCGCCGGCCTCAGCGCCTGGATCACCGAGCAGGGCGACGCCGGCCGCGCCTTCTCCGTCGATCCGCCGCCGGGCCGAAGGCCCAGCCTTCACGCGCGGTTGCGCCAGGAACTCGACCCCGACTCGGAAGAGCAGCGGCACTGGACGTTCCGGATGATCGGGGCACCGCATCCGATCGCGGCGCTCAAACGGCTGAACGACGGCATCAAGGAGTCGGGACTCGGTCCTGAGAAACCCGACCGGTGTTTCGTCGTCCTGCGCAACCAGGCGTGGTCGGACGGTCCGGCGACGCAGGCCCGGGTGACCCACCTGAAGGACTGCGGTGGCAGGGCGCTCACGCTGCGCGCGGACGACCTGCGCGTGTTCGACGCGCTGCGCCGGATGGCGGCCGAGCAGGATCCGGAGTTCGACACGTGGTTGCGGGCCCGGCGCCCGGCGAGCGGCACCGAACTCCTCGGCGGCCTCCTGGACGCGCTCACGCCGGAGGCCACCCCCGATACGCAGGAACAGGCCGATGCGCTCCCGGGTCGTGGCGGCGGTGCCGTCATCCCGGTCGGCAGGCGGTTCGACACCGGTGCGGACCTGGAGCTGAAGGTGGAGGCGCTGGCCCGCCACACCGCCGTCTTCGCGGGGTCCGGGTCGGGCAAGACCGTGTTCTTGCGCCGGCTCGTGGAGGAGTGCGCGCTGCACGGCGTGTCCTCGATCGTGCTCGACTCGAACAACGACCTGGCCCGGCTGGGCGATCCGTGGCCCGCCCCGCCCCCGGGATGGGGGGACGGCGACGCGGAGAAGGCGGACCGCTATTTCGCCGAGACGGAGGTGGTGGTCTGGACTCCGGGCCGCTCGCGCGGGCGCCCGCTGACCTTCCAGCCGCTGCCCGACTTCGCGGCCGTACTGGGCGACCGGGACGAGCTGGACTCGGCGCTCGGCCTGGCGGTCGCGGCGCTGGCCCCACGGGCGAACGTCAACGGCGCCAGTGCCAAGGCGCGCAAGGGCAAAGCCGTGCTCCGGCAGGCGCTGGAATACTTCGCACGTGCGGGTGGCGGCGACTTCACGTCGTTCCTGGGCATGCTCGCGGACCTTCCGCTCGGGGTGAGCCAGATCGACCGGGCGGACCAGATCGCCTCCGAGCTGGGGCAGCTCCTGACCGCCGCGACGATCAACGATCCGCTGTTCGCCGGCCACGGCGAGCCGGCCGACCCCGAGCAGTTGCTGACCCCGTCGGCGGGCAAACGGGCCCGCGTGTCGGTCATCAGCTTCGTCGGGCTCGGCGAGGACGCGCGGCCCGGTTTCGTCAGCCAGCTCCAGATGGCCCTGTTCTCCTGGATCAAGCGGAACCCGGCGCGCGGCCGGCCCCTGAACGGCCTGTACGTGATGGACGAGGCGCAGTCGCTCGTACCGGCCACACCCAGGACGGAGGCGCTGGCCAGCACGCTGACCCTGGCGTCGCAGGCCCGTAAGTACGGCCTCGGCCTGGTCTTCGCGACCCAGGCGCCGCGCGGCCTGCACAACCAGATCGCCGGCAACGCCACCACCCAGTTCATCGGCAGGATGAACAGCCCCACGCAGATCGACGTGGTCCAGAGCCTGGCCAGGGCCCGGGGCGGACGGGCGGACCGGGTCGGGCGGCTGGAGGTCGGCCAGTTCTACACGGTGAGCGACGGCATCCCCGAGACGCTGGTCCGCACTCCGCAGTGCCTGAGCCATCACCCCGCCGACCCGCTCACCGAACAGGAGATCATGCGGCGCGCAGCCCCGTGAGATCGTCTCGGTTCCAGGACGGGCGGGACTGCGGCCTTTGCGTGGTGAATTCGCCGTCAAGCATCCCTGAAATTGCCGGATATGTCCTGGAATATGCCGATATGGGTGCTAGCGTCCGAATTGGAAGATGCGATCAACGGGGGAGGAACAATGACGTTCGACTTCCAGCACGGAGGAGGCTGCGGCCGCAGGCGCCGCTGGCGTCGCCGTCGTTGCCGTCGCAGGCGCTGGTGGGGCGGCTGGGGCGGCTCCTGGTGGGGCGACGACTGGGACTGGTGGTAACCCGGTCAACGAGAGCCGCGGATTGCGGCGATGCCGGTGTGCGGCCTACACCCGTTGGCGATTGCACCCTCGCCGCAATCCGCTCTCGTGTCACCTCAGCACTTGCGCAGCATGTTGAGCAGGGCGATCTTCTCGTTCCGCGTCACGAAGAGCCGGTAGTGGCGTTTCACGGTGATCCAGGAGACGGCATAGCGGCACCAGTGGGCGCGGCGCGGCGGGCGCCAGCTCTGCGGGCCCTTGGCGCCCTTCGCGATGTTGGTGGAGTGACTCACCGTGATCAGCTCGGGCCGGGTCAGGTCGTTGGCGAACGCCCGTCTGCGCGCCGGGCTCCACCTGCTGGCCCCCGAACGCCACGCGTACGCCAGCGGCACGACATGGTCGACGTCGACCAGCCTCTCGCTCTTGAGCTTCTTGCCGTCGTACGGGCTGTACCAGACGCCCTTGACCGGATGGCAGGCCGCGTTCTTGCGCACGCGCCGGCCGTCACGCGCCAGCACCACCTCGCGAACGCTGCACTTACCCTTGTGCGGCGCCCATCGGGGCTGGAAACGGCGGTGGCTGTAGCCGCGGATCGATAACGGCCTCGACACCTTCAACTGCCCGAGCATGCGACGGGCCATCGCGCCGGCCTCGGCCTGTGACCGTTTGCGTGTGTCCGCGGCTGCCTGCGAGGTCGCGACGACAGCGGTCATCGGGACGGCCAGCAGAGTCAGCACGACGACTCTGCCCAGCCGGGTCAAGGAGATCATGTCTCCACCCCTACCAGGACGCCCGCCCCCGGCGGCAGCGATATTCAGCAAACCGCGAGGCGACTCAACCGTCCCTCGCCGTCACGTTAGCGCTCGTCCGCACCACGCCCAGGTGTTACGGCCTCCCGCCGATGGCGCAGGCGCGGCACGCGGGCCTGCCGCAGGTGCACTGCATGATGGCGTCCAGAACGTCGTGGTCGTGGTAGAGGCACTGATCCTTGCAGGTGTGCCGCGGCACGAAGCCCGCCTGGATCTCGTCGGGCCACGGCTCGTGGCCTTCGCGGCAGCGTACGAACCGCTCGGGGTCGGACGCGTGCAGGCCCTGCATGCGTGCGCGGGCCTGGCCCTCCAGCGTCCGCGTCTCCTCGACCACGGTGGTGAGCTGGGCGGCGATGGCGGAGTACTGCTCGTCCCCGGTGCGTACGTGCGCGGCCCGCAGCGCCATCGCGGCATTGCTCAGGAATCGTGTGGCGTCCTGAAGATCGGTGGTGTGGTGCAACTGGATTCCGGTAACGCCTCGGACCCACACGGCGTCGTCTTGCATCGATCAACCCTTCAACAACGACTCAGGGGGATACGCCGAAGGATAATGCGGCTTTTACCGGGCTTTTCCGAGCGAAGTGACCGGGTTGACCTTCCCGCACTGCCGCGAAAGTGGCCTGCGCCCGCGAAATCCCGACGGGAACGGGCCTGCGCGCCGCCGCTCATTCTTTGCCAGAATATTAGGGAAATGGCCCCGCGAGCAGTCTCGCGGGGCCACCTCCCGGTCAGCTCGACACGGCGCACCTGCCGCGGTCCTGACTCGCGGGCCCTTCCGCGCCCGGCCGCACGTCGAAGTCGAAGATCGCGGTGGGCAGGTAGAGCGAGCAGCAGGCGTTGGGGATGTCGACGATCCCGCTGACCCGTCCCTCGATCGGCGCCGCGCCGAGGAGCAGATAGGCCTGTTCGCCGCTGTAGCCCCACCTCTTGAGATACTCGACGGCGTTCAGGCAGGCCCTGCGGTAGGCCACCGTCGCGTCGAGGTAATAGTTGGTGTCGGTGTCGTGGTCCACCGAGATCCCGATGAACGACAGGAACTCCGAATATCTCGGCTCCACGTTCCCCGGCATGAAGACCGGGTTGGTCGTGACACCGTACTTCTCCATGCCGCCCTTGATGAGGTCGACGTGGAAGTCGATGTAGCCTCCCATCTCGATCGCGCCGCAGAAGGTGATCTCTCCGTCACCCTGGCTGAAGTGCAGGTCACCTCCGGACAGTTTGGCGTCGCGCACGTGGACCGGGTAGAAGACCCGGGCGCCGCGGGTGAAGTTCTTGATGTCGTGGTTGCCGCCGTTCTCCCTGGCGGGCACCGTACGCGCTCCTTCGGCGGCGATCCGCTGGGCCACCTCGCCGGTCGCCGTGCCGGTGATGGCGTTGTCGGTCAGCGGCGGCAGGCCGAGCGGCGGGACCCGCTGCGGGTCGGTGTCGATGAGGTGCTGCTCGCGGCGGTTCCAGCTGCTGAGCAGCTCGGCCGACGGCGCGGTGCCGAAGAGCCCCGGGTGGGTGATGCCGGTGAAGCGCACTCCCGGCAGGTGACGGGAGGTCGCGACCTGGCCGTGGAAATCCCAGATCGCCTTGTAGGCGTCGGGGAAGTAGTCGGTCAGGAATCCGCCGCCGTTCGCCTTCGCGAAGACGCCGGTGTAGCCCCATCCCTGTCCTGGCACCTCTCCGACCTGCTGAGGAACCGGGCCGAGGTCGAGAATGTCGACGACGAGCAGGTCCCCTGGTTCGGCGCCCTCGACGCCGATGGGCCCGCTCAGCACGTGGGCTACGCTCAGGTCGACGTCGCGTACGTCGTTCGCCGAGTCGTTGTTGCCGATCTGAGAGTCGGTCCATTCCCGGCATTCCATTCGGAACTCGTCGCCGGGCCGTACCATCTCCGCCACCGGGACATCCGGGTGCCAGCGGTTGTGGCCCGGGACGTCCTGGTCGCGCATCGACTTCGACTGGTCGATCGAGAAAATTACCTTCGGCATGATGCATGCCCTTCTCTCGTGATGACTCCTTCCTGGCTGAGCGTGCGCCTCACCTCTCTTCCGCCTCGGCGGGCTCGGTCAGGTCCATCGCGGGCGGTGCCGGCGCTCCCCCTCGGGCCTCGCGACGTCGTCCGCCTCTCCGGACGTCGCGCCGGCCGGCTCCCCGTGCCGGGTCAGCGGCCACAACACGGCGAACACCACCACGCCGAACACGGCCAGCACGATCGCGTAGAGCCTGGTGTCGCGCCAGTAGCCGGCCAGTGTCAGGAAGGCGGGGATCGCCGCCGTCACCCAGCCCTGGATCGCCGTGACCCAGCCGGTGTACCTGGTGATCCGCGTACGTTTCAGGCCGAGCAGCACGAAGAACAGCGCCCACAGGAACGACCAGTAGAGCCAGATGACGCCGAAGGCGGGGTCACCGAGGATGCGGAAGTTGGCGAAGGAGTATCCGAGCGCCATGATCGCCACGAAGAGCGAGAAATAGCCGACACCTGTCGTGTCGAAGCCGCCGAGCAGGTTGATGCCCACGTAGAGATAGGTGAAGCCGAACAGGTAGATCCCCGACGCGCCGAGCACCACGGCGGCGTCGGCGGGGTTGAGGACGATCAGCACGGTGGGCGTGATGACCTGCAGCGCTCCGACGAACAGGTTGAACACGCCGGCCGCTCGCGGTTCGACCTTCCCGAGGAGCATCAGGCCGTTGAGGAACAGTACCGCCCCCACATAGAGTAGTCCGACGGCTCCCATCACCGACACCTCCTCGTGTCAGTACGGGCGGTGCGCTCGCCGCACGTCACGACGCCGGCGAACGCAACATCGCTGGCTGTTTCAGGGCCGGGGCAGGCGCGACAACGCCGGGTGCGACGGCGGCGGCCGCCGCTGTCCCGCGGGCGTGTGCGTGACCACCTCGGGTGCTTCTCTGCTCTGCTCCTCCCGGGTCAGCGCGGCGGACACCGCCGGAGCGAGCCGGGCGAGGTGGGGCGCGGTGAACAGGCGGCGGGCCGGGGAACGGCACACCGGGCAGTCACGGACCGCCTCGGCGGTCCCTATCGGCAGGCGCACCTCGAATTGCCCGCAATCCAGACAGCGGTACGCGTACGTTGCCATGGACTTCCCCGTTGCTGATCGGGATTCTTTTCACGGCACGACACCGCATGCGGCGTTATGCCCCATATATCAAGACAACCTCCGGACAATTCGCCCTGTCAAGGTGCATGCGGGGGTCGTACCCGAACGAAAAAGCATTTCAATACACCTTTTATGCAGAAAAATGGCCGTCCCGCAGGACGGCCGGGAGAGCGTTGACGAACGCTAAAGCTTGCCGAGCGCCCGCGCCAGGATGGTGGCGGTCTTCGCGATGGTCTTGTTGTCGGTGGGCAGGCCCTTGGTGCGGTTGGTGTAGATCGACATGATGACCGGCGCGGCGCCCTTCTTGGGCCAGACGACCGCGATGTCGTTCCCGCCGCCGAAGCCGTCGGAGTTGGTGCCGGTCTTGTCGGCCACCGTCCAGGATTTGGGCAGGCCGGCGCGGATGCGCTCACCGCCTGTCTTGTTCGCCAGCAGCCAGGCCAGCAACTGCCTGCGGTCCTTGGCGTGCAGCGCCCGGCCCACCGTGAGCACGCGCAGGTCCCGGCCGATGGCGGCGGGCGTGGTGGTGTCGCGCTTGTCCTTGGGCGTCCAGTCGTTCAGCTCGGGGTGCCAGCGGTCCATCCGGGACGTCGCGTCCTTCAGCGTACGGAAGTACCTCGTCAACCCCTTCGGCCCGCCGACCTGCTTGAGCAGCAGGTTGGACGCCGTGCCGTCGCTCATGGTGACGGCCGCCTCGCACAGCTGGGAGACGGTCAGCCCGTCCTTGACATGCTTCTCGGTGACCGGCGAATTGGGCTTCATGTCGGCGGCCGTCCACCTGATGAGCCGGTTCATCAGGCCCGGCTTGGAGGTGCGGGCCTTCCGCAACACCGCCGCGCAGAGGGGCGCCTTGAAGGTCGACAACATCGGGAAGCGCTCGCCCGCCCGGTACGTCACGGTCTTACCGGTGGCCGTGTCCAGCGCGTACGCCCCGATCCTGCCCTTGAACGACACCTCCAGGCTGCGCAGGTCCTTCTTGACCTGGCCGGCGTGGGGCACCGCCGCCTGCGCCGCCGGGGTCGTGGCCCCCCCGACCAGGAGGGAGGCCGCCAGGGCGGACGCGATCGTACGGGTGCGGGCGTGTCGCATGTCGGATCCTCTGCTTGTCGGCTGTCGGCGAGCAAGGAGCCAAGCAGATGCGGCGACACGATGTCTAATAGCGATACCGATCATCCGGCGATACGGGACCCGATATACGCCGTGGTCAGGCGGCCGTTCCGCCGGGCGACCGGGTCATTCCCACGGATGGGGTGGGCTCGCCGAACGCCATCAGCTCTCCGGTCCTGCCTCAGCTTCGCTGCCAGCGGACCTCGCCGCCGACGACGGTGGTCATGACCTTGGTGCGCAGCACCGCGTCCGGCGACTCCCGGTAGGGGTCGGTGTCCACCGCGATGAAGTCGGCCAGCATGCCGGGCGCGAGGGTGCCCTTGCGCTCCTCCTCGCCCGCCGCGTAGGCCGCGCCCAGCGTGTGCGCGGTGATGGCCTCGGCCATGCTCAGCCGCTGCTCGGGCTGCCAGCCGCCGGAGGGCGTGCCGTCGGGGCGGGTACGCGTGACCGCGGCGTGAAGCGCGGCGAACGGGTTGGGGTGCTCCACGGGGGCGTCGGAGCCGAAGGCCAGGGCGACACCGTTGTCCAGCATCCCGCGCCAGGCGTAGGACGCCACTCCGTGGCCGGCCAGCAGCGCGTCGACCAGGTCGATGTCGCTGGTGCAGTGCACGGGCTGCATGGAGGCGGCGACGCCCAGCCCGGCCATCCTCGCCAGGTCCCCGGGCCGCAGGTGCTGGGCGTGCTCGATGCGGTGCCGCAGAAGGGGCGTGCGGCCGATGGCCTCGTAGGCGTCGATGACCAGGCGGTTGGCGCGGTCGCCGATGGCGTGCGTGGCCACCGCGATGCCGGCGCCCGCGGCCCTGCCGAACAACTTGACCAGCTCGTCGTACGGCGTGACCGCGATGCCGGCGTTGCCCTGGTCGCCGGCGAACGGCTCGCTCATGTGGCAGGTGTGCGAGCCGAGCGCGCCGTCACTGAAGATCTTCACCGGCCCCGTGCGGAACCAGTCGTCGCCCTGCCCGGTGCGGCGGCCCTCGTCGATGGCTGCCTCCAGGTGGGTCGCCGGGATCGCCTTGTGCACGCGCAGCTTCAGCTCGCCCTTTTCGCGCAGCTCCAGGTAGGCGGCCCGGCAGTCCTCGCCGTCTATGTCGTGCACACTGGTCAGGCCGAGCGAGAGCAGGTCCTCCTGGGCGGCGCGGAGCAGGTCGGTCAGGTCGGCGGAGACCATGAGGTCGCGCAGCGGATACGACGCCGCCTCCCGCAGGATGCCGGTGGGCTCCCCGTCCGCGTCCCTGACGATCTCGCCGCCCACCGGGTCAGGGGTGCCCGCGTCGATGCCGACCAGACGCAGGGCCGCGGAGTTGGCCCAGACCGTGTGGCCGTCGGCGCTGGGCAGCGCCACCGGCAAGTCGGGGCAGACCGAGTCCAGGGCGTACCTGTCCGGCTGGGCGGGCGGGTCCCAGGTGTTGCTGTCCCACCGGCCGCCGAACAGCCAGGCGCCCGGTCGCAGCCTGGCGGCGTGCGCGGCCACCCTGGTCAGGGCCTCGTCGAGGGTGCGCACCTCGCGCAGGTCGACCGCGTCCAGGCTCTGGGCGTACTGGGCGGTGTGGATGTGGGCGTCGTAGAGGCCGGGCAGGACGGCGGCGCCCTCCAGGTCGATCAGCTCCGCGCCCGGCCCCGCGGCCTCGCGCACGTCCGCCTCGCTGCCGACGGCCAGCAGCGTCTCGCCTCGGACGGCCATGGCCCGGGCCGGCGGGGTCGTGCCGGTTCCGGGGTGGATGGCGGCGTTGCGGTACACGCGGATGTTCATGGGACTCCCGCCGGGTCGGGGACGTGATGGCCTCACTGTAGGCCGTCGCCCGCTGCGACCATGCGGATGTCGTCCTGCGATGGGTACGCCTGGCGCCGGCCGTGATCGCCGCGGCCGAAGCCGCCGTCAGGCCCGCGTCCCCGCTCCCCAGTAGAACGGCCCCGCCGTCGTGTGGACGGCAATGCGCCATCCGATGCGTTCGAGCTGTCGTTGGAGGTCTGCCGGGCGGTGCGGGACCTTGACGATGCGGTAGGCGGTGCCGTCGATGAGCCGGCGTCGCACGGTCACGGACTGCTCGCCCTCGATGAGCTCGTCGCCGGTCCGGTAGAAGTCGTCGACGAAGAACACCCGCCCGTCCGGCCTCAGGCAGTCGCCCACCATCGACCAGAACGACACGAAGTGCTCCGGCGGGACGTGCGACAACCAGAACCCGAAGAAGACGACGTCGTAACAGCGCTCCGGCCGCCAGCGGAACAGGTCGACCCGCTCGAACCGCACCCGCTCGTCCTCACCCACCCGTTGCCTGGCGAGGGCGAGCATCTCCGGGGAGGCGTCGAGGGCGGTGACGTCGGTGGCGTGCCGGAGCAGGCGGGTGGTCCAGATGCCGGGGCCGCAGGCGAGTTCGAGCACGCTGCCGGCCGGCCGGAACGTGTCGAGCGCCTCCGACAGCTCGGAGCCCCCGGGGAAGGGAAGGGCGTGGAGTTCGTACTCCGTGGCGACCGCCCGGTAGTAGACGGACTGTTCGTCGAGGAGATCCTGCAGCTTTCCGCCATCAGCCGATTCCATGTCTCGACCATTCCCCGTGTGACGTCGACGGCAACGTTGCGGCCGGCGGCCGGGCTCAGCTCTCCGCCCCGTCCGGCGCGCCGGACGGGACGCTGTTGCCCGCCCGGGCCGGCAGGAGCAGGGCGGTGCCGACCACGACCACGGACAACACCGCGCCGATGATGAAGGCCAGTTGCATGCCGCCGAGGTTGGCGAGCGCCTCCGTGACCCCCTCCGAGCGCAGGGCGTCGGCCCGCGCGCTCATCACGGTGATCACGAGCGCGGTGCCCATGGCGGCGGCGACCTGCTGCAACGTGCTCAGGATCGAGCTGGCGTGGGAGTAGAGCGACGACGGAACCGCTCCGAGCGCGAGGGTGAACACCGGGGTGAACGTCGCGGCCAGGCTCACCATCAGCAGCGCGTGCATGCCGAGGAGCTGCCAGATCGGCGTGGTCATCGTGACCTGGGTGAAGCCGATGAGCGCGAGCATGATGCCGATGGAGCCGGGGATGACCAGCACACGGCCGCCGAACCGGTCGAACAGCCGGCCCACGGTCGGGCCGAGCAGCCCCATCGCGAGCCCGCCCGGCATGACGAGCAGCCCGGTCTCCAGGGCGCTGAGCTCACGGACGTTCTGCAGGTAGAGCGGCAGCAGGATCATGGAGCCGAGCATCGCCATGAACGCCACCGACATCATGATCAGCGCGGCCGTGTAGGTGCGGTGGCGCAGGGTGCGCAGGTCCAGCAGCGGCACGCCGCGCTTCTGCAGCGACAGCTGACGGACGACGAACACGGCGATGGACACCACGCCAGCGGCCACGATGGCGCCCGCGACGCGGGCGTCGCCGCCCTCGAACCGGCTGAGCCCGTAGACCAGGCCGCCGAAGCCCGCGGCCGCGGTCACCACGCTCAACCAGTCGACGGTGCTGTAGCGGGGCTCTCCGACGTTCTTGAGCTGCCTCAGCCCGCCCCAGGTCACCGCGGCGGCGATGGGCAGCACCACGGCGAACAGCAGCCGCCACGATCCGAACTGCAGGATCACGCCGGAGACCGTCGGGCCCATCGCGGGCGCCACCGAGATGGCCAGGCTGACGTTGCCCATCACCCGGCCGCGGTCCTCCTCGGGCACCACCTGCATCAACGTGGTCATCAGCAGCGGCATCATCACGGCCGTCCCCGACGCCTGGACGATGCGGGCGGCCAGCAGCACGGTGAACGACGGCGCCACGGCGGCCAGCGCCGTGCCGGCCAGGAACAACCCCATGGCGACGGTGTAGGCGGTGCGGGTGGACACCCGCTGCAGGAACCAACCGGTGATCGGGATCACCGCGGCCATGGTCAGCATGAAGGCGGTCGAGAGCCACTGCGCGGTCTGCTCGGTGATGTGCAACGCGCTCATCAACTGCGGGATCGCGTTGATCATGATCGTCTCGTTGAGGATGACCACGAACGTGGCCAGCACCAGCAACCGGATCACGGGCGGGGTGCGACCCTTGACGGCGGTCGCGGGTCTGGCAGGCGAGTCGAGCAATGGGCTGGGCACGGCACCTCGATCAGGGTTGTGGGACGAGACGTCGTCGCGGCCGGCATCCCGGCCCCGGGTCTCGGGGGTCTCGCAAGAAGTCGTTGTCATGCACAGATTGACCTGTGCCACCGACAAAACTCATCGACCGCGCTCAACATTCCGACAATCGCCATCAAATGTCACGCGGTTTTCACCCCGGGCCACCGGACCACGAGGCACCACACCTCCCCGCCACCCCCATACACCAGGATGAACGGATGGATGTCCAGCCGATCGAGCGTCCCGCAGGATCGTTCCAGCAGTCGGTGAGCGCCGACCGGATCCAGGCGGTCTGCCGCCGCGCGCTCGGCCCGGACACGCGCGTGGTGTCGGCGGTCGAGATGGGCCTGGGGATGTACAACACCACCTACCGCGTCACCGTCGAGGGCGTGACCCGCCCGGTGATCGTGCGCTTCGCTCCCGCCCCCGACCGCCAGTTCGTCTCCGAACGTGAGCTCATGCGCAACGAGTACGCCACCCTGCCGCACCTCGCGAAGATCGCCCCGCTGATGCCCCGCGTCATCGCGGCCGACTGGTCTCACGAACTGGTCGACCGGGACTACATGGTGCAGACCCTGCTCGACGGCGTTCCCGCCGCCGAAGGGCTGTCGACGTATCCGCGCCGGTCACGTACGGGGTTCTTCCGGCAGGTCGGAAAGATCGCCAGAACCGTGCACGCGGTACGAGGCACCCGGTTCGGCCCCGTGGCGGGCCCGGCGTACGACACGTGGAGCCAGGCGGTGACCGCGTCGTTGCACGACATCGCGGCCGACCTGGACGGGCTAGGCCTGGACGCGGCCGACCTGCGTAAGGCCGCGGCGCTGGCCGTCGAGCACGCCGCCGTGCTGGACGGGATCACCGAGCCCCGTCTGCTCAGCGGGGACCTGTGGACCGTCAACATCATGATCGCCGCGGACGCCCCCGAGCCCGTCATCTCCGGGGTGTTCGACCTGGACCGCACGTTGTGGGGCGATCCGGCAGCCGACTGGCCGATCCGGATGGCCGCGTCCAAGCGGGACGAGCGGGTGGCGTTCTGGGAGGCGTACGGCGAGCGGGACGAAAGCCCCGCGGCGGTGTGGCGGTCGCTGATCTATGAGATTCGCCACCTCGGCGCCGTGCGGCTGGAGCGCCACCGGCTCGGCGGCGCGGTCGGCGACTCGTACGACGCCGTGGCGGCCGTCCTGGCGGAGCTCACCTGAACGCCGCCCTGTGGTCGCGGGCGAAGTCGGCGAAGCGGCGGGGCGGGCGGCCGGTGACGTCCTCGACGTCGGTCGTCGTGTAGTCGCCGAAGCCGGCGCCGAGGGCCTGCCCGTACTCGACGAGCATCCCGGCGAGCCATGGGGAGATGCCGCTGCCGACCATGGCCGCGCGGGCGTCCTCCGCGCCGGCGGCGACGTACCGGATCGTCCTGCCGAGCACCTGCCCGAGTTGTTCGGCCGCCTCGCCGTAGGTCAGCGTCTGCGGCCCGGACGGCGTGTAGATCCTGCCATGGTGGCGTTCCGGTTCCGCGCGCAGGATGTGGGCCGCGACGTCGGCGACGTCGCGCAGGTCGATCATCCCGAGCCGGCCCTGCCCCATGTTGAGGGAGAAGACCCCGTCGTGGGCGATGCGCTCGGCCTGCCACAGCAGGTTCTGCATGAAGGCGTGCGGACGCAGGATGGTCCAGCACAGGCCGGAGGACTGCAGTTCGTGGTCGGACAGGGCGTGCAATCGCCCGTTGCGGGTCGGGGCGTCGTGGGCGGCGCCGATCGCCGACAGGCGCACGACGCGCCGCACTTCGGCCCGGCGGGCGGCCCAGAGCGCGTTCATGCTGTTCTCGGGTGCTCGCGGATCCATGGCGGTCAGCAACCACAGGTCGTCCACCTCCTTGAAGGCGCGCGGCAGCGTGCCCGGGTCGCCCAGGTCGCCGGTGACGACCTCGATGCCGCGCCGTTCCAGCGCGCCGGCCCTGGCTCGGTCGCGGACCAGCGCTCTGAGGGTGAGAGCGGAGCCGTCGAGGGCGTCGAGCAGGGCGCTCGACACGCTTCCGGTCGCCCCGGTGATGAGGACTGTGCGGCTCATCGTCCGTCCTTCCCATGAAAATAGTCTTAATATGTGACTATCACAAAATATGACTGTTATGAAGGGTTACCATGTCGGGGTGACGCATCCTCCAGCCGGCGACCGCATCCGGATGATCACGCAGGATCCCGACCTGGGCATCCTCGTCGCACGGTTGTTGTTCTCGTTGCAGCGGGAGGTCTTCGCCCGGCTCGCGGAGAGAGGGCACGGCGACGTGAGCCCGCGCCACGGCGCGATCCTGGCCTACCTCGACGCGGGCGGCGTCCGCGCGACCGAGCTCGCACGGCTCTCGGGCCGGCACAAGCAGATCGTCGGCCGGCTGGTCGACGAGCTCGAAGCGCTCGGCTACGTGGAGCGCCGGCCAGATCCGGCCGACCGCCGCGCCAAACTCGTGGTGCCGACCGAACGCGGCCTCGACCAGCAGCGCCAGGCCGACGAGATCATCGCCGGCATCGAGCGCAGGCACGCCGAGACCATCGGCGAGCCCGCCTACGCGCACCTGCGGCAGGCCCTGAAGGCGATCACCGCCGAGCACCACCTGCGGGGTGGTGACGCATGACGGTGCCGGCGGACAGCCACGTGCACAGCGAATGGTCCTGGGACGCCCCGCGGGGGTCGATGGAGCGCTCGTGCGCGCGGGCGGCCGAGCTGGGGCTGACGGCGATCGCCTTCACCGAGCACGTCGACCACACGGTCTGGACGGTGGCCCTCGACGCCCTCGCCCCCGGAGACCACCTCGCGACCCTGGCCGCGCCGGACGGGCTGCTCACCCCGCCGGCGTTCGACCCGGCTTCCTACCTGGAGGAGATCGAGCGCTGCCGCGAACGTTTCCCGGCCCTTCGCATCCTGAGCGGCCTGGAGCTGGGCGAACCTCACTGGCACGCCGCCGCCGTCGCCGAGGTGCTCGCCGCCGGGCGCTTCGATCGGGTGCTCGGGTCCCTGCACTGCCTCCCCCACCGTGACGGTTTCACCGAACCCCCCGGCCTGTACGGGCACCGGCCCGCGGCCGACGTCGTACGCGACTACCTGGCCGAGGTCGCCAGGCTCGTCGCCGGAAGCGAGGCGTTCTCCGTGCTGGCCCACATCGACTATCCGATCCGTTACTGGCCGGAGCGGGAGGCGGGCCCGTTCGACCCGACCGCGTTCGAGGAGGACTTCCGGCACGCGCTGCGGACGACCGCCCGTTCGGGCAGGGCTCTGGAGATCAACACGCGCACACCACTGCACGCGGCCATCGTCAGGTGGTGGCACGAGGAAGGCGGGGAGGCCGTCACGTTCGGCAGCGACGCCCACGAACCCGCGGCCGTCGCCCGCGGATTCAGGGACGCGGCGGGCCTGGCACAGGCCAACGGGTTCCGCCCGGGGCGCGACCCGTACGACCTGTGGCCTCGGACGGACTGACCGCCGATCGCCTACTTGATGACGGTGTTCCGCACGTCGAGAGGCCTCGGGAGCACGGAGTGGCGCCGCGCCAGATCGGCCAGCGGCTGCAGGCCGGCACGTCGAGGTCGGCGGGAATACGACCCGAGCTCGACCCCGTCGAGGTCGCTCGGCACCACCTTGGCGTACGAGGGAAGCACCGGCGTCGCCTGCCCGGGACCCGCCGCGATCAGGCGGTGTGCCCCGGCCAGCGCACGCTGGAAGGCACGCAGGCGTATGGGGGTTGTCCTTGATCCAGTCGTCGGCGGCCATCCAGCCTGCTGTGGGCAGCCCCTGGAACTCCCGCGCCGGTTTCCAGCACCCACACGTCCCTGCCGCACGCCCTCGGTCAGGTAGGGCTCGGCCAGGAAGGCCGACGCGATCCCGGCGTCCAGGTTCTTGACCCCGTAGTGGTAGGGGCCCTCGACGAAGACGACGTCTTCAGGCTCCAGCCCGCCCCGCTTCAGCATGGCCACGCCGAGAAGCGCCGGCAGCCCCCGGAGGGTCGGGACCCCGATCTTCCTGCCCTTGACGTCGGCCACACTGCGGATCCTGGATCCGGCCTTGACCACGAGAGCCACGCTTCCGGAGTGGGCTCGGTGCAGACCGCCGACGATGGTGACGTGCACGTCCTTCTCCTCCGCCTGGAACGACCCCAGATAGCCGGTCTGCGCGAGATCGAATTCGCCTGAGTCGCCGACGAGCTCGATAGGTTCCCTCCATGTTGCTTCTGGTCCGCCATGCCATGCCCGCCCACGGCCCGGCCGTGCCTGCGCACGAGTGGACGCTCAGCGCCGAGGGATGGCAGGCGGCCCGCCGGCTGGTCGCCCGGCTGCCCGGGGACGCCCGGCTGGTCTCCAGTGAGGAACGGAAGGCGTGGCAGACCTTGGGCGGCTACGACACGATCACGCGTGACCGGCGATTCAACGAGGTCACCCGGGTGGAGCCGTGGGAAGGCGACTATCGGGAGCTGCGACGCGCCTACGTCGAGGGCGCGGATCACCCGGACTGGGAGCCGCGAGCCGACGTCGCCGAGCGCTTCGACGCGGGAATCACCGAGCAGCTCGTACGCGCCGGCGGCCGCCCGCTCGTGATGGCGACCCACGGCATGGCGATGACCGTATGGGCGAAGGCGCGGCTGGGCCTGAAGGACCCCGGCGGCTTCTGGACGAACCTCCGTTTTCCCGACGCGCACCTCGTCGAACTGGACTCGGGCACCGTCGAGCGAGCCTTCGCCCTCTGACAGGCCTTGCGCGCCGCTCGAATACACCGGAAAACAGCCGGAACCGCGCATCGGGAAAGACATCTTGTACACACGGTCCCGAAAGACCGAATCAACAGCTTTATTGACAATCGGCAAGGCATGAATAAACAATCGGCTGTCCCGGATAGAGCCCGCACGTCGGGGGCATAATCCACAACCCCAGGAGACATAGGGATGCCTGGAACCAAAACACTGCGCAACTCGCTCATGGTGGCCGCGTTGGCCGCCGTCTTCGCAGCGAGCCTGCCGGCCGGCGCCGCACACGCCATCAACATCGTGGACTGCGGCAACCGTACGGACCTGCTGAAATTCACGGGGCATGACGGAGCCTGGCCGGCCACCCGCGTGCGCTGCTACGCGAACAAGGGGACGCTGTCCGTCCGCCTGTGGGCCGACCAGATCTCCACCGGAAACAACGACATCGAATACCTCGATTACAACGGCGCCAAGGTCCGCATCAAGCGCTGGACCATCATGAATTTCCCGAACAGGCCGCCGCACGTCGACACCATCACGATCCTCTGAGACAACCGGCGGCGTCCCTGTCCGCCTGAATGAGCATTCTTAGCGCGACACGGTTGGGGAACCGGAGAACAGCAGGCCCCTGACGGCGACACAGCCGATCAGGGCCTGCTCATTCACAAACCGAAAAGGGCAGAGCGAAACCTCTGGTTCAGCGCCCGTCCAGTCCCCGCGGCACCGGCACCCCCGTACCGGAGTCGAGCACGAGACGCTCACCCAGCGGCCGGGCCAGCGCGACCGTGGTCACCACCGACTCGAGTATCGCCGGGCAAGGCCTGCCGGGGTCGGTGTTCTTCTTGTCCACGCCGACCACCACCACCTGGTCCGTTTCGTGAACGCGCACCCCGTGAACGTTGTCGCAGGCACCGTACCCGTAGCGCAGCCGCAGCTCGTGCGGCTTGTCCGCGACGCGGTCGTACGCCATCACCTCTTCGGTGCTTCCCTCCACCCGCTCGGGACGGGCGGAGACGGCCGAGGGATCGACCGCCACATGGACCTTCTTCTGCTCGACCCCCTCGACGGTGAACATCCAGGCAGGGACGCGGACCGTGCCGCGACTGGTCTCCAGCGGCACCCTGCCCAGCTTCACACCGGTCACCCGGAGCGGACGGCATCCCTTGGCCGGGCACTGCTCCTCGACGAGGCCGGCCGGTTCGCTGAACTCCTCGTACGCGCTCGCCGCCGCGATGAGCGGCACCTGCGAGACCGCGCCGTCCGGCCACCGCACCTCGGCGTCGGCCGGAGGATCGGTGGGCAGTTCGGCGGCCAGCCGCCAGGCGCCGTTGTGCGAGCTCCTGTTCACCCAGGCCGGGACGCGGCCCACGTGGTTCCACCCTCGCGGGTTGAGCACTTCCAGCGCGACGAACCCCTGGCGCCAGGCCCTGTCGTCGGCCGAACCCTGCCAGCGTTCCGCCACGTCCCGCGCACGCGCCTCGAACCCGCCGGCGAGTGCACCGGGCGAGGCCCGTTGTGCCCAGCCGCAGGAGGCCGGCAGCAGCGCCAGGGACAGGCACACGATCATCATTCGCACGGGGCCTCCTCCCGCACCATGATGATCCAACGCCTGACGACCCGCCCGCCTTTCCGGCCCTTCGAGGGGATGGTCAGGGCGGCGGCCGTGTCACTTTCCGGTCGAGACCGTGGCGGTGGCGTCGACGATGCGGTGGTCGGAGCAGGGCTTGTCACGCTTGCCGCCGCAGACGCGCCCCGATGGGGGCCGTCAGCGTACAGCTTTCGGTGATCGGCGCCGGTATCCATGGTGAACAGCAGGCACGCCGACGGGGACCACCTCTGGTCGCTCAGCGCGCCTCGAGGGAAATCGTGATCGACTATCGTCCCGAGTGCGGCTCATCGGACGCGGCGAAGCGCTGCATTGAGGCATGAAGCGCAGCGCCCCCAGGTGCCGGCCCGTGAGATCATCGCCGCGGCCGTAGCCGCCAGAGCCCGCCGCGAAACGCGCGCCGCGGCACGTGCCGCCGAATCTGAGCAGGCCCCACCACCGGCAGAGACCGAGGCGCCACAAGCCCCTCCATCGGGGCGCCGGTTGCTCTGGCTCTCCCCGGTCCTGGCTCTGATCGCGGCCACCGCCGGAGGGACCGTGCTACTGCCCCTCCCCGGCTGGGCCCGATGGACGCTCGCCGGCGTCGCCCTGGCCGGAGCGTCCAGCCTGGCCATCGCCTTCCTGCTCGGTCCCGCGGCCCGCCGCCTGGCCGGTGAGCGCGCCGACCTCACCCCTGCCGAGCGGCGCGCGATGACCGCCCATGAGCGTGTCGAAGCGGTCAACGCCGCCAGGCACACCCTCATCCAGGCCGCGACCGGGCTGGTCGTGATCGGCGGCGTCGTGTTCACCGCACAGGGCCTGTGGTACACCGCGCAGACCCTCGACACCACACGCCAGGGGCAGTTCACCGACCGGTACACGAAGGCCGTCGACCAACTGGGCGCCGGCAAACTCGATGTACGGCTCGGCGGCATCTACGCCCTCGAACGGGTCGCCAGGGATTCGGCCCGCGACCATCAGAACGTCTACGACGTGCTGGCGGCGTTCATCCGCGAACACGACCCCGCACGTACGGCGAAGCCTCCCGCGAGACCGGCCACCGACATCCAGGCCGCACTGACCACAGTCGGCCGCCGGAATGTTCACCTGGACGTCGACACCATCGATCTGATGGAGATCCGCGCACCCGGTGCCAAGCTGACCGGCGCGAGGCTGGCCCGCGCGGACCTGAGTAAGGCGATCCTGGCCAACGCGGACCTGACCGCGGCGAACCTCTCCGGCGCGACCATGCGCGAAGCCGACCTGACCGACGCGGACCTGACCAGCGCCGGTCTGGACGACGCCCATCTGGGCGACGCGAACCTGACCAACGCCAACCTGCGCGGCGCGAACCTGACCAACGTCTCCGGCATGACGGAACAAGACATCCAACGCCAGGCCCACGTCGATGCGACGACCCAGTTCTGAAGCGGCTAAGACGCCACCCACACTTCGACCTGAGCAGGTCTCACCGGTCGAGCAGGCCACCACAGCCGCCGACATCTTCGCCCAGGCGGTGGCCTCCTGTTAGCAGATCACGATACTGTCCTGACAAACGCGAAGCCCCTGAACCGGAAACACCAGTTCAGGGGCCTCATCTTGCAGAGCCGACGAGGGGAATCGAACCCCTGACCTTCTGTTTACAAGACAGATGCTCTGCCGATTGAGCTACGTCGGCGCGGCCTATCAGTGTAGACGCTGGCGACGCCTGTGACGAGCGACTTCGTACAGCGCCACCCCGGCCGCCACCCCCGCGTTGAGTGACTCCGTGGATGCGTGCATCGGGATGCGGGTCACCACGTCGCACTGCTCGCGTACCAGCCGAGAGAGCCCCTTGCCCTCGGAGCCGACGACCACCACGAGCGGCTCGGTCAGGAGGTGAGCGTCGCCGATGTCGGTGTCGCCGGCGCCGTCGAGGCCGACCACGAACAGGCCCGCGTCGCGGTAGTCGCGCAGGGCGGCCGTCAGGTTGGCGGCGCGGGCGACGCGCAGGGTGGCGAGTGTTCCCGCCGACGTCTTCCAGGCGCCTCCTGTGACGCCGGCCGAGCGGCGTGAGGGGATGAGCAGGCCGTGGGCGCCGAAGGCGGTGGCGGAGCGGGCGATGGCGCCGAGGTTGCGCGGGTCGGTGACCGAGTCGAGGGCGACGATCAGCGGGGATTCGGCGGCGTCGTGCGCGATGTCCACCAGCTCGGACGGGTGCGCGTAGTCGTAGGCGGGGATCTGGAGGGCGACGCCCTGGTGGACGGCGCCTTCCGTCAGGCGGTCGAGCTTGTCGCGGGTGACTTCGAGCAGGGCGACGCCGCGTTCTGCGGCGATCTTGATGGAGTCGCGTACGCGGTCGTCGTTGTCGATGCGCTGCGCCACGTAGAGGGCGTTGGCGGGCACGTCGGCCTGGAGGGCCTCCAGCACCGGGTTGCGGCCCCCGATGTATTCGGGTGCGTCTTCCGAGCGCCTGCCCTTGGTGGGAGCGGCGCGGCGGCCGTCTCCTCGCTCCTCGCGGGCGACGCGCTGGGCGCGGGCCTTGTCTTTGTACCAGTGCCGCATCTCCGCGGGCGGGGTCGCGCCCCTGCCCTCGAGCGACCGGCGGCGCTGCCCTCCGGCGCCTTTGGACGGGCCCTTCTTCTTCGCGGGCCTGCCCGAGCCCCTGCCGCCTGCTGCCATGGCATCAAGGGTACTCGGGGCGCGGGGCAGCTCGGCCCAGGCAACCGCGCCCACGCGAAGCTAACGGGCAACAGCGCCCACGCGGAAAGCCGGGCGACTCGCAGCCCACAGTGCCGGGGGTTCAGCCGGTCGACGTGAGCCTGGCCGTCACCCCCTCCAGGACGCATTCCAGCCCGAGGCGAAAGCCGTCGTCGCGGTCCTCGCGCACCCGCCGTCCCCGCTGCCCCGCGTAGAGCCGGCGCAGCCGTGGATGGTCGCGTGCGGCCTCCTCGACGGCGGGCAGCAGGCGTTCGGTCCATTCCTGCTCGCTCTGCCCGCTGCGGGCCAGGGCTGTCAGGGTGGCGGCCTCGCTGGTGGAGATGCCGACGACGTACGCCACCACGGTGTTCATCGCCTGGTCGGCCTCCTGCAGGCCGAATCCGCCCTCCTCGAACACGGCCAGCATCTTTTCCATCAGCCGCGTGACGTTGGGCCCCATGTAGGCCAGGCCGGTCTCGCCCAGCACGGACACGATCCAGGGGTGGCGCAGGATGGTCGCGCGGAGGCTGTGGGCGCAGCCGGTGATGGCCGTACGCCAGCCGTCCGGATCGCCGGTTGCGGGAACCTCGACTTCGCCGTAGACCTCGTCGACGACGAGTTCCAGCAGCTCGTCCTTGTTGGCCACGTGCGTGTACATCGAGGTGGCCCCGGCGTTCAGGCGGGTGCCGAGCTTGCGCATGCTCAGGGCGTCGATGCCCTCGGCGTCGAGGAGTTGGAGGGCCGCGGAGACGATCTGCTGCCGGCTCAGCGCCGGGTGGTCGCGCCGCTGCGGGCGCGGCCGGGCCCACACCGATGGGACCTGCTGCTCGTCGGCCGGCATGTGTCTCCTCTCCGAAGGTTTCGTCCGCACAGTGTACGGCGTGCGCACATCGTACGGACACACGTACGGTGTGCGGAATCGCCGAACACCGTACGGCGTCTCAGAGCAAGAGGGGAACAACCCATGTCCTTCGACGTCGAGAGCTGGCAGACCCGGCTCGACGAGTTGCGGGCGGCCCGGCGTGCCCGGCGCGTCGCTGGCGGTCATGACCGGCGGCCGCGTCCACGAGCTGGCCTCCGGCGTGCTGCACGAAGGCACCGGGG
Organism: Nonomuraea sp. K271; assembly: GCF_009908215.1. NCBI lineage: Bacteria > Bacillati > Actinomycetota > Actinomycetes > Streptosporangiales > Streptosporangiaceae > Nonomuraea > Nonomuraea sp. K271. Next base: position 27,473 of record NZ_JAAAHR010000062.1, read on the forward strand.
TGGAGGTGACCACCGGCTCCGTGTTCCTGTCCGGCTCGCTGGCCAAGCCCTACACCGCCACGCTGGTGATGTCCCTGGTCGACTCCGGCGACCTGGAGCTGGACACGCCGGTGGTGGACGTGCTGCCGGAGTTCGGCACCCCCGACCCCGAGGCCACCAGGGCGATCACGATCCGGCTGCTGCTGTCCCACACCGGCGGCATGACCAACGACTTCACCTACGATTCCGGCCGGGGTGACGACTGCCTGGCCAGGTACGTCGAGGCGCTGAGGAAAGTCCCGCTGGACTGCCCGCCGGGCACGGCGCTGTCGTACGGCAGCTCCGGATACGTCGTGCTGGGCCGCGTCGTCGAGGTGCTCACCGGGCAGACCTGGGACCGGGCGCTGAAGGAGCGGCTGTTCGTCCCGCTCGGGCTTGAGCACTCGATGACGCTGCCGGAGGAGGCGCTGCGGTTCCGCGTCGCGATGGGTCACACGGACGGCCCCGCGCCGGTCTGGGACCTGCTGCCGCGCTCGGCGGGCCCGTACGGCAGGGTCATCGTCTCCGCCGGTGACGTCGTCCGTTTCGCTCGGATGCACCTCGACGGCGGCCTCGCCGCGGACGGCACGCGCGTGTTGTCGGCCGAGGCGGTCGCGGCCATGCAGCACCGCCATGCGGGCAGTCCGGACAAGTGGTCGATGTCGGCCGACGGCTGGGGCCTCGGGTGGGCGCTGCACGACTGGAACGGGGTCTTCGGGTACGGGCACGACGGCAGCGCCGTCACCCAGCGCGCGTACCTGCGAGTCGTCCCGCACGCGGGCCTGGCGGTCGCGCTGCTGGCCAACGGCGGCGCCTTCAGCCGGTTGTACGCCGACCTGTTCGGCGAACTGCTGGCCGAGCTCCCGGATGTGCGGATGCCGCCGCCGTTCGCCCCGCCGGCGAACCCGCCCGCGGTGGACCTGGCGCCGTGGACGGGCACCTACAGGCGCCCCGGCGTCGTCACGACCATCACGGGGGACGAGCGCGGCGGGCGCATCCGCTACGAGTTCGTCGACGGCATGGAGGGCTTCTCCGATCCGCTGGAGTCGGACCTGACGCCGGTGTCGCCGATGGTGTTCGCCGCCTCGGGCGCCACTTTCGGCGAGGATCATCTCCCCGTGGTGTTCGCCACGCTGGCCGACGGCACCCCCTGCGTCTACGTCGGCATGCGCGCCACGCCCAGGGTCGCCTGAGCGCGCTCTTAGCGGCTCAGCTCCCAGCGCGGCCCGTGCGGGGTGTCCTCCACCGTGATGCCCGCGGCGCTCAGCCGGTCTCTGATCGCGTCGGCCGCCGCGTAGTCCTTGCGCTCCCGAGCGGCCTTACGCTGCTCCAGCGCCACCGCCACCAGCGCGTCGACCACCGGCGACAGGTCGGACCCCGCGCCCCGCCACTGCGGCGAGCGCGGGTCGAGGCCGAGCACGTCGAGCATGTTCTGGGTCTCGGCGAGCAGCCGGGCCACCGCCTCCTTGTCGCCCCGCGACAGCGCCACGTTGCCCTCGCGCACCACCTCGTGCACGACCGCCAGCGCCTGCGGGGTGCCCAGGTCGTCGTCGAGCGCGTCGGCGAACGCCTGCGGGAGCGGCGCGTCGGCGTCGACGTCGTGGATGACCTCGGCGGCGCGCGTGACGAAGCCCTCGATGCGCTGGTAGGCCGCGGCGGCCTCCTGCAGCGCCTCCTCGGAGTAGTCGATCGAGGAACGGTAGTGCGGGGCGGCGAGGTAGTAGCGCAGCTCCACGGGCCGGACTTTCTGCACCATCTCGGGGATCAGCAGGGAGTTGCCGAGCGACTTGCTCATCTTCTCCGCGCCGATCTTGACCATGCCGTTGTGCATCCAGTGGCGGGCGAACCCGTCACCCGCCGCCTGCGACTGGGCGATCTCGTTCTCGTGGTGCGGGAAGATCAGGTCGAGCCCGCCCCCGTGGATGTCGAACGTCGGCCCGAGGTATTTCGTCGCCATGGCCGAGCACTCCAGGTGCCAGCCGGGGCGGCCGGGCCCCCACGGGGTCGGCCAGGTCGGCTCGCCGGGCTTCTCACCCTTCCACAGGGCGAAGTCGCGGGAGTCGCGCTTGCACGACTCGTCGTCGGTGTCGGCCGCGGGCCGCATGTTCTCCAGCTTCTGGTTGGAGAGCGAGCCGTAGCGGTCGGCGTAGGACTGCACGTCGAAGTAGACGTCGCCGCGGGAGGCGTAGGCGTGCCCGCGCTCGATCAGCCGCTCCATGAGCGTGATCATCTCGGGGATGTGCCCGGTGGCGCGGGGCTCGACGGTCGGCGGAAGGCAGCCCAGCGTGTCGTACGCCCAGGCGAAGGCCCGCTGGTTGCGCTCGGCCACGACGAACCAGGGCACGCCCTCCTCGGCGGACACCTTGATGATCTTGTCGTCGATGTCGGTGACGTTGCGGCAGAACATCACGTCGTATCCGGAACGCGCGAGCCAGCGGCGCAGCACGTCGAAGTTCACACCCGAGCGGATATGCCCGATATGCGGGGGAGCCTGCACGGTCGCCCCACACAGGTAAATCGACGCCCGGCCGGCTTCGACCGGAACGAATTCGCGGATGGCGCGTGCGCTGGTGTCGTAGATGTGCAGGCTCACGAAAGAAAGGCTAACGCCTCCGGGCTACCTACCGAGCGTCGAATCAGCCGCGCAACGTAACCTTGTCCGGAGAAATCCTCACGACGAGTCGCTCGGTGCCCGGTTTGTCCTCCCAGGGCTGGCCGCGGTACTTCTGCGACAACTCCTCGATGAGCGCGCCCTCGGGGTCGGGCGTCATGGTCACCAGCCCGCGCACCTCGACGTAGCGGTAGGGGTTGTCCGGGTCGATGACGAGCAGGCTCGCCCTCGGGTCGCGCTCGAAGTTGCGCGGCTTGACGCGTCCCTTCGCGGTCGAGAAGAGCACGTCGTCACCATCCGTACGGATCCAGACCACGCTCGAATGGGGTCCGCCGTCCGGATTGATACAGGTGACCGTCGCGAAATTTGGCGCTTCCAGGAGCTTGCGGGCATCTTCCGACAGCACAGCCATGTGTCCTCCTAGATCGGTCTGACCTTCCATTCTTCTGTAGGCTCACAACCGCCATGGACGTGACTCCCCCTTCTGCGCTCCGCCGCCTGGGCATCGCCCTCGCCGGGCTCGCCGTCGCCGCCCTCACCGGGGCCGCGTGCGCGCTCTCCTTCGACGACCTGCGCGCGCTGGCCGTCACCGGACAGGCCGCCGACGACCTCGCCTACCTCTATCCGGCGGCCTTCGACGCGCTCCTGGCGGTCGCGCTGATCAGCGTGCTGCTGCTGCGCTCGGCCAAGCTGCTCGTACGCGTGCAGGCGGCGTTCGTGCTGGTCCTGCTCATCGTGGCGGCCGCCGCGGTGAACGTGGCCGCGGCGGTGCGCTTCACCTTCGACGTACGGCAGACGGCCATCGGCGTGGCCCTGGCGCCCTGGGTCATGCTGGCGCTGGCCCTGTGGCTCTGGCTGTTGCTGATCAAGCACGTGCACGCCCGGCGCGGGCCTGGAGGCGACGCCGGCACCGGGCCAGCCCAGGAGCAGGACCTCGTGCCGTTCGGCCGGCCGTCGCCCGCCACGGAGACGACCGCGCCGGTCCCCGCCGCCGCTCCCGAGCCCGCTCCGGAACCCGAGCCGGAGCCGAAGCCGCAACCCGAGCCGCAACCCGAGCCGGAGACGGCGCCGGTCTCGGCGCGGGTGTCGGAGTGGCCCGTGCAGGAGGAAGAGGAGAAGGAGCTCCACCCCGTTGACTTAGATCCCCGGCCGGAGCCCTCGACACGGCCCGTCCGGTGGGGCGATCGGGTCAAGCCGGAGGACGTCCTCGTCCACCCCCGCTCCACCGGCAAGGACGCCGGCGAGGACCCCGGCAAGGACGCCGACACGCAGCCGCATCCCGTCATCGTCGACGACGGCCCCGACCCCGCCCACGGCCCCGAGGCCGCCGACCAGCACGAAGCCAGGCCGGAGGGCGACATGGAGGACACCGCCCCGCACCCGGCGGTCCACGAGGAGACCCCGGCGCCGGCGGAGCGGCTGCGCAGCACCCCGACCCCGCCGGAGGGCTGACTCACCAAGATTCACGAACAGGAGGCCCGCCCGGGAGCTCTCCCGGGCGGGCCCACGTGAATCCGCCTAGACCTTCGAGCCGCGGCGTAGCCCCGCGACGAGGCCGACGCCGACGACGGCGAGCACGACCTGCATCACCAGTTCGATCCAGTCGATGCCAGACGTGGTCTCGACACCGAGCACCTGCGCGAGCAGGGTGCCCAGGAGAGCCGCCACGATGCCGACGACGATGGTGAGGATCCAGCCGATGGCCTGCTTGCCGGGAAGCAGCAAGCGGCCGACTACGCCAATCACGGCACCGATCACGATGGCGCCGAGGATGGACTGGATTGTCATGACACAAACCTCCCCGTGAGGGTGAGCGGTTCACTCCCACGGGGTGCTCGCTACCCGATCTACCGCGATTATGCGCAGATATGACGAACGGGCAGGTCAGGCTAGGTTCTTCCGGTACGGCCGGTGCGCCCGGCGCCCATGCGCGTCACGAGGAGGACGCCCACGACCGCCAGCACGAGTTGGAGAATGTGCTCGATCCAGTCGATGCCCCTCGTGTCGGCCCAGCCGAACGCCTGCGCGATCAGCGTGCCGATCAGAGCGGCCACGATGCCGACGATGAGGGTCAGGCCGATGGACATCTTCTGCTTGCCGGGCACCAGCAGCCGGCCGAGCGCCCCGATTATGGCGCCGATGACTACTGCCGAAACTATCGCGCCGATCATGTGTAGCTCCCCCCGAGACGTTCACATGTCTCCGAGCAGACCTACCCGTTGAACAGGCAAACTACCCAAAAAAGAAGGCGGCGGTCCGTACCGCGCCAGTGACGAACCGCCGCCTTCGGACTTCGGCGGGCTTGGCGACGACCCGCCGGGACACCCTCACGCGTCCCTGCGTAAGACGCCCGGCGCTCAGGAAAGGTTGACCACCAGCGCGGTGGCGAACGCGGCGATGCCCTCGCCGCGGCCGGTCAGCCCCAGCCCGTCTGTGGTGGTGGCGCTCACGCTCACCGGTGCGCCAACGGCTGCGCCGAGAGCCATCTCGGCCTCGACGCGGCGCGGCGCGAGCTTCGGCCGGTTGCCGATCACCTGGATGGCGACGTTGCCGATCTCGTAGCCGGCGGCGCGCACCTGCCGCGCGGTCTCTTCGAGCAGCGCGGCGCCCGACGCCCCGGCCCAGCGCGGGTCGGAGGTGCCGAACAGCCGGCCGAGATCGCCGAGACCGGCGGCGGACAGCAGCGCGTCGCAGGCCGCGTGCGCGGCGGCGTCACCGTCGGAGTGGCCGTCGAGCCCGGTCTCGCCCGGCCAGTGCAGACCGGCGAGGTTGAGCTCGCGCCCTGAAGCGAACGGGTGGACGTCGACTCCGACGCCCACCCGTGGAAGATTCGTGCTCAGGAGTTGAGAACCTCGTCGAGAAGGGCCTCAGCCTTGTCCTCATTGGTCTTCTCGGCCAGGGCCAACTCGCTGACCAGGATCTGGCGCGCTTTGGCGAGCATGCGCTTCTCGCCCGCGGACAGACCGCGCTCACGGTCCCTCCGCCACAGGTCCCGAACCACCTCGGCAACCTTGTTCACGTCGCCGGAGGCGAGCTTCTCCAGATTGGCCTTGTAGCGACGAGACCAGTTGGTCGGCTCTTCCGTGTGCGGCATCCGAAGGACGTCGAAAACTCGCTCAAGGCCTTCCTGGCCGACAACATCGCGCACACCGACGAGTTCTGCGTTTTCTGCTGGCACCTGGACGGTAAGGTCGCCCTTGTCGACCTTGAGCACCAGGTAGGTCTTTTCCTCACCCTTGATGGATCGCGTCGTGATTGCTTCGATCCGAGCAGCCCCATGGTGGGGGTAGACGACAGTGTCGCCGACCTGGAAAGTCATGTGACAAGTACCCCTTCCGCTGTACTCCAGGGTACCACGCATCCACAGCCTCCCGGAACAGTGAAATCCTCATAACTGCAGGTCAAAGCCGCATATTGGGGCTTGACAAGTGCTCAACTGTATGAATCGCATTTGCGGACATAGCGAATGACCTGCGGGGGTGCGGATATGACCATGCATTCGGGTCGATAAGGTGGGCGCGGCTCATGAGCATGCGCGAGACATGCGGGTGAGCCTCACACACGCATGCGCAAGACCAAGGAGAACCCGCCCGTGACCAGCAGTCGCTGGATTGTCGTAGCCGCCGCGTTCTTGGCAGCCCCCGTGCTCGCGGGCTGCGGGGCAGGATTCGACGCCACCACCAACCAGCCGTACGCCCCCAACGAAGCGCAAGTGTTGATCGAAAAGGGTGCATACGGCACACGCGGCATTCACATCCCGCAGGCGTTCATCCTCGGCCCCGACCCTGGGGCGCAGCTCGCCTGGCGCGGCTCCGCCCCCGTCTACCTCAACATCCTCAACAAATCGGGCACGCCCGACACCCTGCAGAAGATCACCGCGAGCAACATGGGCGAGGTCAAGATCACCGCGCCGATCCAGCTGCCCGTCGGCCGGCTCGTCAACACCGGCAAGCCCACCCCGCAGATCATGCTCGAGTCGATCCCCAAGAGCCTTAGAGGCGGCGAGAGCATCAAGCTGGACCTTCAGTTCGCCAACGCCGGCGTCGTGTCGCTGCACGTGCCTGTGGTGACGCGCAGCCGCGAATACAAGGACTATCCGCCGGCTCCCAACGCCACCCCGGCGCCCACGCCCTCCCCGACGCCCTCCGCGACCGGCGAAGAGGCGACGGAAGAAGCCCACTGAGCAGCAGAGAACCCCTGTTCCGATACGGCGGCCGTACCGGAACAGGGGTTGTCAGCCTTCGACGGCGTCGAACTTGTAGCCCAGGCCGCGCACGGTCAGGATGCAGCGCGGGTTGGACGGGTCGGACTCGATCTTGGCGCGTAGGCGCTTGACGTGGACGTCGAGGGTCTTGGTGTCGCCGACGTAGTCGGCGCCCCAGACCCGGTCGATGAGCTGGCCCCTGGTCAGCACGCGCCCGGCGTTGCGCAGCAGCACCTCCAGCAGCTCGAACTCCTTGAGCGGCAGCTGCACCTGCTCACCGCGGACGGCGACGACGTGCCGGTCGACATCCATGCGTACGGGGCCGACGGCGAGCACGGCCGTCTCCAACTCCTCGACGACGTCTCCCTGGCGGCGCAGAACCGCGCGGATGCGGGCCACCAGCTCGCGTGAGGAGAACGGCTTGGTGACGTAGTCGTCGGCGCCCAGCTCAAGGCCGACGACCTTGTCGATCTCGCTGTCCTTGGCGGTCAGCATGATGACCGGCACCTTGGAGCGCTGGCGCAGCGAGCGGCACACCTCCGTGCCGGGCAGCCCCGGCAACATCAGGTCGAGCAGGACCAGGTCGGCGCCGTTGCGGTCGAAGGTGTCGAGCGCCTCGGGCCCGGTCACCGCGACCGACACCTCGAAGCCCTCCTTGCGGAGCATGTAGGACAGGGCGTCGGAGAAGGACTCCTCGTCCTCCACGACGAGCACTCGGGTCATTTGGCGGCCTCCAGGGGAATCGAGGGTGGTACTGCCACCGCCGTGCCGCCGAACGCGGGCAGGCGGAGCGTGAAGGTGGAGCCGGACCCTTCCTTGCTCCAGACGGACACCTCTCCCGCGTGGGCGGCGGCGACGTGCTTGACGATGGCGAGGCCGAGGCCGGTGCCGCCGGTCGCCCGTGACCTGGCCGCGTCGACGCGGAAGAAACGTTCGAAGATGCGTTCCAGGGCCTCCTCGGGGATGCCGATGCCCTGGTCGCTCACGCTGATCTCGACGGAGTCGCCCGCGGGCCGCACGCTCACGACGACCCGAGTGTGCTCGGGGCTGTAGGCGACGGCGTTGTCGATCAGGTTGCGCAGCGCGGTGACGAGCAGCTCGTCGTCGCCCCAGATGCGCAGGCCCTCGGTGCCGCCGGTGACGAGCGTGATGTCCTTGGCGGCGGCCCTGGTGTTGCAGTGGTCGACGGCGTCGTTGACGGCCTCGTCGATGGAGACCTGGCCGGGGGTCGGGATGGGTTCGGCGCCCTGGATCCTGCTGAGCGTGATCAGGTCCTGGACGAGGTAGTTGAGCCGGGCGGTCTCCAGCTGCATGCGACCGGCGAAGCGGGTGACCGCCTCGGGGTCGTCCGCCGCGTCCTGGATGGTCTCGGCGAGCAGGCTCAGCGCTCCCACCGGGGTCTTCAGCTCGTGGCTGACGTTGGCGACGAAGTCGCGGCGCACGGCCTCGACCCTGCGCCGCTCGGTCTGGTCCTCGGCCAGCACGAGCACCTGCCCGTGCGAGCCCAGCGGCGCCACGCGGACGGCGAAGCTCGTGGTCTCCTGGCCGAACTTGTGCCCGGCGACGTCGATCTCGCTCTCGCGGATCTCGCCGTCGCGGCGCACCTGCCTGGCCAGCGCGAGCAGTTCGGCGGCCATCAGCCGCTCCCCCTTGACCAGTCCGAACGCCCGCGCCGCCGAGCTGGCGCGCAGCACGCGGTCGTGCGCGTCGAGCACCACGGCGGACGACGGCAGGACGGCGAGCACGGAGGCCACCCCCTGCGGCAGCGCCGCCCCCGTCTCCACGCCGTCGTTCGCGGCCGTGCGGCTCGGGGCCTCGATCTGGTTGCGGTAGAACAGGACCGCCAGGGCGCCCACGACGAACCCGGCCAGGGCCGCGAAGCTCATGGCCATCTCACTCATGACTTCGATGGTAGGCGGCCTTTCCCGCAGGACAGACCCCCTCATCAGGGGATGAACGTGGCTTTCCTGGAAAGTTCATCTGAGCGTTGGAGTTCGTTCATCGTCGCCCCCGTACGGTGAGCGGCATGCGCGACGCGTACCACGAAGAACTCGATTCGTTGACCGACAAGCTGGTCGAAATGACCAGGCTCGTCCGCTCAGCCATCTCCCGTGCCACCACGGCGCTCCTCGACGCCGACCTCGCGCTCGCCGAGAGCGTGATCTCCCGTGACGAGGAAGTGAACTCGACGTTCGCCGACATCGAGGCGTCGATCTTCGAGCTGATGGCCAGGCAGCAGCCGGTCGCGGTGGACCTGCGGATGGTCATCACGGCGCTGCGCATGGGCACCGACCTGGAGCGGATGGGCGACCTCGCCGTCCACGTCGCCAAGGTCGCCCGCCTTCGCCACCCCGACTCGGCGATCCCGGCGGAGACCCGCTCGACCATCGTCGAGATGGGGCAGATCGCCGAGAACCTCGTCACCAAGGCCGGCAGCTGCGTGGCGTCCAGGGACGTCGACTCGGCGCTGGAGCTGGAGCAGGACGACGACGCGATGGACCGGCTGCACCGGCGGTTGTTCAGGAACATCCTGGCCAAGGACTGGCCGCACGGCGTCGAGCCGGCGATCGACATCACGTTGATCGGGCGCTATTACGAGCGGTACGCCGATCACGCCGTCAGGGTGGCGGCGGACGTCGTCTACCTCGTGACGGGGTCGCGCCCCTGACCACCGGCCCGGCCCGACGCCTCGTCGCTGGTCAGCGGCCCTGGTTGGCGACGGCCTCGATGGCCGCCTTGGCCGCCTCGGCGTCGAGGTAGCGCCCGCCGCGCACCGCCGGGTTGTAGTCGGCGTCGAGGTCGTAGACCAGCGGGATGCCCGTCGGGATGTTGAGGCCGGCGATCTCCTCGTCGCCGATGCCGTCGAGGTGCTTGACCAGGGCCCGCAGGGAGTTGCCGTGGGCCGCCACCAGGACGGTGCGGCCGGCGGCGAGGTCGGGGACGATTTCGTCGTACCAGTAGGGCAGCATGCGCTCGACGACGTCCTTCAGGCACTCGGTGCGGGGCATGAGTTCCGAGGGCAGCAGGGCGTAGCGCGGGTCGCCGGCCTGGGAGAACTCGTCGTCGTCGGCGATCGGCGGCGGGGGCGTGTCGTAGGAGCGGCGCCAGAGCATGAACTGCTCCTCGCCGAACTCCTCCCTGGTCTGTGCCTTGTTCTTGCCCTGCAGGGCGCCGTAGTGGCGTTCGTTGAGCCGCCAGCTGCGCTTGGCGGGGAGCCAGAGCAGGTCGGCCGCCCCCAACGCCAGCTGGGCCGTCTGGATGGCTCGGGTCAGCAGACTGGTGTGGACGACGTCAGGCCGGAGCCCGGCTTCCTGGAGCAGCTTGCCGCCCCGGCGTGCCTCGTCCTCGCCCTTGGCCGACAGGCTCACGTCCACCCAGCCGGTGAACAGGCCCTTCGCGTTCCAGTCACTCTCGCCGTGCCGTAGCAGCACCAAAGTCGCCATACGCCCAATCCTAGGGGCGCTCCGCCCTGGCCGGGTCGGCGAAGCGGGCGAACGCCTGCAGGTTGGCCAGCGACTCGCCGCGCTTGGCCCGCCACTGCCACTCGCGTCTGATCGACGAGGCGAAGCCCAGCTCAAGGGCCCGGTCGAACCAGTCGTCGGCATACGTCAGCACGCAGCCGAGCAGCCGGTCGATCTCGTCCTCGTCCACGGCGGCCAGGGGAACGCGCCCGACGAGATAGACGTCGCCGACGGGGTCGAGGGAGAAGTGCACGCCGTACATCGTGCCGTTCTTGCCGAGCAGCCAGCGGTAGAACTCGGCGTGGTTCTCGTCGGGCCGGCGGCAGAAGAACGCCTCGACGTGCAGGACCGTCTCTCCGACGATCAGCCAGGTCATGGTGGCGAGCTTGTGCTGCCCGGGCAGTCTGACCAGGAACGCTCCTGGCCGGGGCTCCTCGTAGGAGACGTCCGCGGCCTTGAGCGCGGCTTCGACGACATCGCGCATGCAGCCCAGCATAGGCGGGCCAGAACAATGTACGGGTGCTAGAGGTTCACGGCCACGGGCGTCTTGTGCAGGTTGGCGACGGCGGCCGCGTACACCTCCATGAGCCGCGAGGCGGTGGCCTGCCAGCCGAAGGCGGCGGCGTGCGCGCGGGCGCCCCGGGAGAGCTCGTCGCGGCGGCGGGACCCGGTGACGAGGCGGCGCAGCGCCCCCGCCCAGACGGCCGGATCGTGGCCGTCGACGAGCACGCCGGACACGTCGTGGCGCACGGCGGTACGCAGCCCGCCCACGGCCGCGGCGGCCACGGGGGTGCCGCACGCCTGGGACTCCAGGGCGACGAGGCCGAACGACTCGCTGTAGGAGGGCACCACGGTCACGGACGCGGCCCGGTACCAGTCGGCCAGCTCCTCCTGCGCGACCGGCGGCACGAGGCGTACGACGTCGGCGATGCCCAGCTCGGCCGCCAGCTCGGTGAGGATGGACGGCCGGGCCAGGCCGTTGCCCGAAGGGCCTCCGACACAGGCGACCACCAGGCGCTCACGCAGCGACGGGTCGTCGATGAGCATCCGGGATGCGGCGCGCAGCAGGACGTCGGGCGCCTTGAGCGGCTGGATCCTGCCGACGAACAGCAGCACGTGCGCGTCCTGCGGCAGCCCCAGGCGGCGGCGGGCCGCGCCCTGGGAGCCGGGGCTGAAGACGGTGAGGTTGACGCCGGGGTTGACGACGGCGACGCGCTGCTCGGGGGCGCCGTACAGGTCGACGAGCTCGCGCGCCTCGTCGGCGGTGTTGGCCACCAGGCGGTCGGCGATCTCGACGACCTGTTCCTCGCCCACGACGCGGGCCTGGGGTTCCGGCCTGTCGTCCCGGGCGAGCAGCAGGTTCTTGACCTTGGCCATGGTGTGCATGGTGTGCACGAGGGGCACGCCCCAGCGTTCCTTGGCCAGCCAGCCGACCTGGCCGGACAGCCAGTAGTGGGAGTGGATGACGTCGTAGCGGCCGGGCTCGTACATGGCCTCGGTGCGCAGCACCTCCGACAGGAACGCGCAGAGCTGGCCGGGCAGGTCGCTCCTGTCCATCTCCTCGTACGGCCCTGCGGTGAGGTGGCGGACGAGGACGCCGGGAGCGAGCTCGGCGACGGGGGGCAGGTCGCGGGCGGTGGCGCGGGTGAAGATCTCCACCTCCACGCCTGCCTGGGCCAGCCGTCTGGCGGATTCGACGATGTACACGTTCATGCCGCCGGCGTCGCCCGTGCCGGGCTGGTCCAGGGGGGACGTGTGCATGCTGATGGTCGCGACCCGGTGGACCCGTCGTCGCCTCACTCGACACCACCTCCGAACCAATGACAACCTTCCAAATTTTTGCGACATTCCCGACAGATAGTCACAGTCGGGGTACAACTCCGGCGGGCCTGCCCACGGGCGCGGATCAGCGGTGCTGGCAGGATGAGGGCATGCGGAGAACAGCCGTGGTGACGGGCGCCAGCAGCGGAATAGGGGAGGCGACCGCGCGCCGGCTCGCCGGCGAGGGATACGACGTGGTGGCGGGCGCCAGGCGCCGCGACCGGCTCGACAAGCTTGCCGCCGAGGTCCCCTCGATCACGCCGGTGACGCTCGACGTGACCTCCGAGGAGTCGGTCGACGCGCTGGCGGGCGCGCTCGACCGCTGCGACGTGCTGGTCAACAACGCCGGCGGCGCGCTCGGCCTCGAACCGGTGGCCGAGGCCCGGCTCGACGACTGGCAGCGGATGTACGACACCAACGTGCTCGGCTCCCTGCGCATGACCCAGGCGCTGCTGCCCCGGCTGATCGGGTCGGGGGACGGCGTGCTGGTCATGCTGACCTCGACGGCGGGGCTGGTGTCGTACGAGGGGGGTGGCGGCTACTGCGCGGCCAAGCACGCCCAGACGTCGATGGTCGAGACGCTCCGTCTCGAACTCCTCGGGCAGCCGGTGCGGATCGTCGAGATCGCGCCAGGCATGGTGCGCAGCGAGGGCTTCGCGGTCACCAGGTTCCGCGGCGACGAGGAGGCCGCCGCCCGCGTGTACGAAGGCGTGCCCGGCCCGCTGACCTCCGACGACGTGGCCGAGGCGATCGCCTGGGCCGTGACGCGCCCCGCCCACGTGAACATCGACCGCTTGGTCATCCGCCCCCGCGCCCAGGCCGCGCAGCACAGGATCCACCGCGTCAGTGACTGAGCCCGCCCGCGTGGCGGCCGCCTGATGGGCAGGTCCCCCGCCCGCAGGCCGGTCGGGGCGATCACGAGGGGGACGACCGGGCACAACCGGCTGCGGCGATCCGACCGCTGGCTCGCGGCCGTGCACGGCGGGCGGCTGCGGGCCGCGGTCCGCCCCCTGGTGGTGGACCTCGGCTACGGCGCCTCCCACACCACGACGCTCGAGCTGTTCACCCGGTTACGCCAGGTGGCGCCGGGAGTCGAGGTGGTGGGCATCGAGATCGACCCGGCCCGGGTGGCGGGGGCGAGGCCGTACGAGCGGAAGGGGCTGACGTTCCGGCTGGGCGGCTTCGAGCTGCCCGTGGCCCGCCCGCCGACGCTGGTGCGGGCGTTCAACGTGCTCAGGCAGTACGAGGAGGGCGAGGCCTGGCGCTACTGGGACGTGCTCCGAGGCGGCCTCGCCCCCGACGGCGTGCTCGTGGAGGGCACCTCGTCGGAGAACGGGCGGCGGGCGGTCTGGGCCGGCGTGTCCGGGGAGGGGCCGGTCACCATCACCTTCTCCGCCCGGTTCGACGCCTTCGAGCGACCGTCCGACCTGGCCGACCGGCTGCCCAAGACCCTTATCCACCGCAACGTGCCGGGTGAGCGCATCCATGCGTTCCTGCGGGACTTCGACCACGCGTGGGCGGTGAGCGCCCCCTACGGGGCACACGGACGGCGGCAGCGGTGGCTGGCCGCCGTGCGCGTCCTGGCCGCGTCGTGGCCGGTGCCCCTGAGTCCGCCGCTGGGCGGGCCCGCGAGGTGGCGGCTCGGCGAGCTGACGCTGCCGTGGACGGCGGTCGATCCCCGCTAGGGCGTTCGGAGCGGGACGCGAACGCGGCGCAGGCCCGGTCGTCGAACAGCACAAACGTTCACCACAGACGTCTCCGGCTGCCGCACCGCCTCCAGGGTGTGGATCACCCACCGGGCCGGCAACCGGCCCGCCCCCGTGGCGACCGTCTGCCCGGTCGGCAGGCCCTTGCCGTGGCGTCGCCGAGAACCAGCGTGATCTCCATCCTGCCGAGGATGGCCGCCGCCGGGCTGGCTAACCTCGGCGGTTATGACCGTCGCCAAGTCCGTGCTGCTGTTCGTGCTGGCCGCGCTCGCCGAGATCGGCGGCGCGTGGCTGATCTGGCAAGGGGTGCGCGAGCACCGCGGTGCCGTCTGGATCGGCGCGGGCATCGTCGCGCTCGGCCTGTACGGCTTCGTCGCCACGCTGCAGCCGAGCGCCGACTTCGGCAGGGTGCTCGCCGCCTACGGCGGGGTCTTCGTCGCGGGCTCGCTGGCCTGGGGCATGGTCGTCGACGGGTTCAGGCCCGACCGCTGGGACGTCGCCGGCGCGCTGATCTGCCTGCTGGGCGTGGCGGTCATCATGTACGCCCCCCGCGGCTGACGAACCCCCGCCCGGCACGGCGCGTCAGCAAGGTCACACGCCCCGAATGCCAGCTCGACAGGTTGTAGAGCTACCCTGAAAGGCGTGAAGGGTCTTGGCGAGCTTGAGCGCAGCATCATGGACATCCTCTGGGCGCAGAGCAGTGCGCTGACCGCCCGCGAGGTCGGCAGGCTCATTGCCGACCGCGACCTCGCCCCCACGACGGTGATGACGGTGCTCGACCGGCTCACCCGCAAAGGGTTCCTGGAGCGCACCCGTGACGGCCGCGCGTGGAGATATCAGCCGGCGGAAAGCCGCGACGCGTACATCGCTGAGCTTATGCTGGAAGCCTTGGACATGACGGGTGACCGATCGGCCGCCCTGACCCGTTTCGCCCAGGCTGTGTCGGGCACGGAGGCGGAGATCCTGCGAAGAGTCCTCACGGAGCTGGAGGAAGAGTGATCACGGCAGCGGTGCTGGCGGCGCTCGCCACGGCGTGCGCTCTCGGCTCCTGGCGTTTCACCACGGCCCGGTGGACCTCCCGCGCCCCCCGGCTGGCCGTCATCGTCTGGCAGTCCCTCGGCCTCGCCTGGGGGCTGGCCACGACCGGCGCGATGCTCGCCTTCGCCGTCCAGCCCTACGCCACAGGAGTGCTGCAGGGGCTGATCGCGTTCGGGCGGGGCGAGACACCGCCCGAGGCGTGGGACCCGCTGCACGTGCTCGCCCTGATCGCGGGCCTCACCGCGCTGGCGGTGCTGGTGGTCGTGCTCATCATGGCGGGCGTGCAGGCGCTGCGGGCCCGCCACCGCCACCGCATGGTGCTGGCGCTGATCTCGCGTGACGATCCCGGCGTGCCCGGTGTGCGGGTGCTCGACCATCCCGGCGCCGCCGCCTACTGCGTGCCGGGGCTGCGCTCGCAGGTCGTGGTCAGCGAGGGCGCGCTCAAGCTGCTGTCCGAGGACGAGCTGGCCGCCGTGCTGGCGCACGAGTCGGCGCACGTACGCGAGCGGCACGACCTGGTGCTGCTGCCGTTCGCCGCGCTGCGCAGGGCGCTGCCCTGGTCGAAGGTGGTGGCCGACGCCCAGTCACAGGTGGAGCTGCTCATCGAGATGGCCGCCGACGACCGGGCCCGCCGCTACTGCTCGCCGCGCAGGCTGGCGACGGCGCTGCTCAGGTTCGGCACGGCGGGCGCCATGCCGACGCCTCAGGGCATGCTGGGCGTGCACGCCCAGCACGTCATGGCGCGGGTCGACCGCCTGATCAAACCGGGTCCCGAGCTGGCAGCACCGGCCCGCTACGGATTCATCGCGCTCTCCGTGAGCCTGCTCACCGCCACGCCGTTCCTGTGGGTCATCCCGCTCTAGTGCTTGCTGGAGTTAATCACAGCGTTTGCAATTGCAAGCAGCGCGAGGCAGAATACAGGCATGGCACTACCCAAGGTCGGCTCGATCGGCGAGTACATCCGCGACCAGCGGCAGCAGGCGAAGATCTCGCTTCGCCAACTGGCTGAGGCGGCGGGGGTCTCGAACCCCTATCTCAGCCAGATCGAGCGTGGATTGCGCAAGCCGAGCGCGGAGATCCTCAACCAGATCGCCAAAGGTCTGCGCATCTCCTCGCAGGCGCTCTACGTGCAGGCGGGCCTCATCGAGGACCGCGAGCCGCCGAGCGACGTGATCACCGCGATCAGGGCCGACCCGCTTCTCTCCGAACGGCAACGCCAAGTGCTGATCGATATCTACGAGTCGTTCCGCAAGGAGGCGCCCGCCGGGGACGAGCAGACCTCCCAGCATGCTCATCCCCAGCGCGGCCCCGAAACGGACGACGAACCGCTGCCCGAGGAGTTTCTCGCCGCACTTGAGCCCTACGCGGCGCCCTCCGGCAACGGCAACGTCACCCAGGAAACCAAGGAAGGTTAACCCATGCCGCTCACCACCGAGGTCAAGAAGCTGACCGAGTCCAAGCCGTTCTACGCCGTCGCGGGTGTCGGCGACTACGCCGTCGAGAAGCTGCGCGAGCTGCCCGAGCAGCTGCAGAAGCTGCAGTCGCGCCGCTTCGAGTTCACCCAGGAGCTCCCGGTCAAGGCCCGCGAGTTCACGCAGGAGCTTCCCGTCAGGGCCCGCGAGGTCGCGGGCAAGGCCGAGGGCCTGGCCAGGGAGCTTCCCGAGAAGGCCCGCGGCTACGCCGACCAGTTGACCCACAAGGCCACCGAGGTCTACGACGACTTCGCCGCGCGTGGCCGCAAGGTCGTCAGCAAGACGTCCGGCGAGGCCGCGCTGGAGCTCGAAGAGGTGTCGGAGGCCGCCGAGCCCGCCACCGCCGAGCCCGTCCGGCCGGCCAGGAAGACCCGCACCACCAAGGCCGGGTCCTGACCCAGCCGTAAGGCACGCCCTACACGGGCGGCCAGAACGATGGGGGCGCCACCGATCACATCGGCGGCGCCCCCGCTCGTGCGTGGCACCTGTACGAGCGGATTCACATCGCCGACCGGGTGCCGGAAAAGGGAGATCGCGCGCCCGCTCGCTCACCTCTAGCCCTGAGAGGACGACCGCCCGGCTACCTGCCCTGGAAGGCCGGCGTCCGGCCGTCGCGTGCGGCGGTGAGCGCCTCGACCATGTCTTCGCTCGTGAACGTCAGCAACTCGTGGGCGAGGCCCTGCTCGATCGCCCCGGCCATGGTGTCCTTGAGCAGCCGGTTGACGGCCATCTTGGTGTAGCGCACAGCCAGGGGAGCGCCTGCGGCCAGGCGCCGGGCGAACGCGGTCGCCGCGGGCAGCACCTCGCCGACGGGGCACACGTGCGTGACGAGGCCCAGGTGGGCGGCCTCTGACGCGGTGACGGGATCGCCGGTGAGCAGGTAGCGCTTGGCCAGGGCGGGTCCCATGACCATCGGCCAGATGGCCGCGCCACCGTCGCCTGCGACGACGCCGATCCGCACATGCGGGTCCGCGACGGTCGCCGTGTCCGCCATGAAGATCGCGTCGCAGAACAGCGCGATCGTCGCCCCGAGGCCGGTCGCGTCGCCGTTGAGCGCGGCGACAAGTGGAATCTCGACGTCGAGCAGATCCCAGACGATCCGCCTGGCCACCTGCCGGCCGGCGTCGATCACCGGCAGTCCCTGCTCGCGTTGCCACAGCAGTGAGCCGACCGGGTCTTTCAGCCCGGTGAAGAAGGCCGGCCCAGAGCCGGTCAGGACGATCGCCCTTGCTTCGCGCTCCTCACGCAGGTCGTGGAAGAGGCGGCCGACTTCCTCGTGGATGGCGAGGTCTGAGGTGTTCGCCTCGGCCGGGTCGCGGAAGAAGACTGTCAGGATTTGGCCTGTCCGCTCGAAGCGCATGGTGGTGTAGGCATCCGTGTCCATGTCCACTCTCTCTCAAGACGATAAGGAACCGTTGGGTCCTTACATGTCCGAGTAGTATAAGGAACTCACGGTTCCCAGCAAGGCGGGACAATGGATCAGACAAGACGGCGCAGGGGATCCACGCTGGAAGAGGCCATCGTCGAGGCGGCCTGGGACGAACTGCGCGAGGCCGGATACGCCAAGGCCACCATGAACAACATCGCCAGACGGGCGGGCACCAGCAAGCACGTCCTGTACCGGCGCTGGAAGAACCAACCGGAGCTCTTCCTCGCAGCGCTGAAACGCTTCGCCGCCACGGCCGACGTGCCGGACACCGGTGACGTACGTGATGATCTGGCCGCTCTGCTGGGGCGGATCCGGCAGGTGTTCGACCTGCTGCCCGGCGATCTCATCAGTGGCCTCATCACCGACAGCCGGAACGATGCCGCCCTGTTCGACGAGGTGCGGACCTATGTGATGGGAGAGGGTGTGCACGACGTCACCCGGGTCATCCTGCGGCGCGCGGCCGACCGGGGCCAGATCGAACCCGGCCTGCCGGCCGCACGCATCCTCAGGCTGCCCATCGACCTGCTACGCAATGAATACCTGATGTCACGCGGGCCGCTGCCGGCCGAGACGGTGACTGAGATCATCGACGACATCGTCATGCCGCTCCTCCGGCCGGCCGCACGGCGATGACCCCATCAGAGGCGGGCCTTTCCGCTTCCGGGTGCCCGCGCGCCAGGGGCGCCTATTAGGCTGAAGCCGATTTCCTCGCGGCGTATAGGCGGAGCCAACGACTATGAATCTGATCAACGGTGTGTTCAACCTCCTGTTCCTGGTGATCGCCGCCGTCATTGTCGGCATGTCGGTCTACGCGCTGGTGCACGCGCTACGTGTCCCGACGGACGCGTTCGTCTCGGCGGGCAAGCTGAAGAAGAACCTCTGGCTGCTGATCCTCGTGCTGGCCACGCTGTTCTCCGCCGGAAGCGCATGGAGCTACTTCAACGCGTTCCTGATCGTCGGTGACACCCAGTTCATCGGCATCGGCATCGGCATCTTCTCGATCGCGGCGGTGATCGCGGCCACCGTCTACATCGTCGACGTGAAGCCGGCCGTCAAGGGCATGGGCGGGGGGCGCGGCGGCGGCCCGTACGGCCCCTGGTAGTCAGACCAACTGCGCCGCCAGCCAGGCGGCGATGCGCTTGTGCCCGGCGGCCGTGGGATGCACGCCGTCGGGCAGCACCGCCTCCGGCGGCCAGCGCGTGGCCATGGGGTCGAGGAAGGTCACGTTGTTGCGCCTGGCCACCTGCGCCAAGGCGTCGCGCACCGCGTACGCCTTCGCCGGGGCGGTGTCCAGCCAGATGGGGCCGACCATGACGATCGTGGTGTCCGGCCAGTGGCCGCGCACGACGTCCAGCAGCCGCTCGGCGGCCCTTTCGACGCGGCCGGTCCGCCAGCGCCGGTCGTTGTGGCCGCCCGAGATGACCAGCACGTCGGGCGGCGGCCGCCACGACAGCTCCACCTCGAAGGAACGCTGGAACGCCCGCCCGACC
>NZ_JAAAHR010000063.1:0-46449 GCF_009908215.1 Nonomuraea sp. K271
GTCCTGCGGCGGGCCGTAGGGGGCCGGCTGATCCGGGGGCGTCATGTAGGAAGGCGGCTCGACCGGCTGCGGGCCCGAGTGGGGGCCGGGCTGCGGGCCCGAGCCGGCCTGTGGCTGGTCGGCCAGCGGGTAGGGAGGGCGCTCGACCGGCTGCTGCTGCGGGGGCGGCTGGATGAGATCGGGCTCGACGTGGATGCCGGTGGCGGGCATCTCGCTGGTGAGCGGCCTGGACACGGCCGGGGCCGAGGGCTGCTCGGAGAAGTCGCCCACGAGGCCGCCGCCGTGCACGACGCCGCCGTCGAACCGGACCGCGGGGTGCGGGCTGCCGGCGCCGGGCAGGCTCAGCTCGACGCGCTCCACGGTGCCGGTGACGAGCCGGTCGGCCCACGTCAGCGAGTCGCTGCCGGCCAGCCGCGTCTCACCCCCAGGGGTGCCGATGGTGGCCGCCGCCGAGCCGCTGACCAGGACGGCCACGCCGTCGCCGACGGGGCCGGCCACCGCGCAGGTGGCCGGGTCGCCCGCCATGTTGGCCGCGAGCACCTGGGCGGCGCGCCGGGCCAGCGCCCGGCCGTCCCCGCCTGACGAGGCCGTCGCGCGCAGCGCCTCCAGGAGGTCGTCGGCCGCGGACTCGCCGGCGTCGCACACGAGCAACAGCCCGCCCTCGTAGGCGACCAGCCCATTTCCAGGAAGCGGACGCACCACTCCGAAGCCTTGGTCGGTCATGCGTCCTCCCTCATGACGACCGTGCTGCGCTCATTGGTGCCCTCGCTGCGCTCGGTCACTCAACTCTCCTCCCCGGAAGCCGGCGGTGTTACGGCACCCGCACTGCCGTGCTGGTCACCAGCCATACGTACCCCGACGACGAGGCCGCGTCGCGGCCCCCTCGTCTCGATTCGGTGAACCGGTCGACCGCGGCAAACCCCTCAACTGTGCAAGTCTGGCCAAACAGAACACTATCGGCCTGTCGTCACATCGCAGAATCGCCAGAGTCGGCTCCGGCCCACCCGAAACTGCTGGACACGACCCTAGCCGGGGGCTGCCGCTTAAACGAGTGGGACAAATCAGACGCCTGTGAAGACGCGGTTCACGTCTGCCGTGGCCAGCACGCCGTAGATGTCGCCGCCGCGCTCCACGAGCAGGTATTCGCTGCCGGGCGACTCGCGCATGGCGTCGATGAGGGGCTCGCCCTCCAGGTCGGCGGCGAGCACCATGTCGGGATCGAGCGACTTGGCGAGGGAGCCGACGTTGACCCAGGGGCGGCGGTGCTCGGGCGTGGCCTGGACGGCGGCCTCGCTGACGATGGCGAGGGGCCGGCCTTCGTGGTCGACCACGACCATGGCCCCGGCCCGGCGTTCGCCCGCCTGCCGCAGCGCCTCGGCCAGCGGCGTCTCGGCGACCACGGGGATGGCCCTGCGCGCGAGCGTGCGCGCGTTGACCTGAGGGATCTTGGCTCGGATCTTGGCCACGCGCAGCGACTGGCTGGCGCCGAGCCAGATGAACATGGCCAGCACCATCGGCCACAGCAGGTCGGTCAGGTCGAGCTCACGCCCGTCGGACATCGTCGCCGCGACCGGCACCACGACGAGGAGCACGGCCAGCACCCGGCCGCCCCAGGCGGCGACGACGGTGCCGGAGCCGGGGTTCTTGGTGAGCTTCCACACGCCGGCGCGCAACATCCTGCCGCCGTCCAGCGGCAGGCCCGGCAGCAGGTTGAACACGCCCACGATGAGGTTGGCCACCCACAACTGCCAGACCAGCGCCTCAGGGATGCCGCCGTCGTTGATCACGTAGACGTCGGCGGCCAGCCCGAGCCCGCCCAGGGCCAGCGAGAGCGCGGGGCCCGCGGCGGCCACCAGGAACTCCTTGCCCGGCGTCGGCGGCTCCTTCTCTATCTCGGACACGCCGCCGAGGAAGTAGAGGGTGATCCGCCGCACCGGCAGGCCGTAGGCCTTGGCCAGCACGCTGTGCGCCAGCTCGTGCAGCAGCACCGACACGTACAGCAGCACCGCGAAGACGAACGCGACGGCGTACGCGGCCGTGTCGCCGAGCTCGGGCAGCATGATCTGCATCCTCGGCCCGACGAGCATGGTGATGAAGGCCGCCACGATGAACCACGTCCACGAGACGTACACCGGAATGCCGAACGGCTTTCCCATCCGAATGCCGGAGAACTCCTGTCGCGGGCTCTGCTCGCTCACCGCACTCCTTGACGTCCTCGCCGCGGGGAACCTGTCGCCGCGCCCGGCCGGGGGCCGGGCGCGGTCCGTGTCACGGACTCCCGTTGGCACGTGCTGTTGCTGCCTCGATGCTACGCGCCGGATCACGTGATCCTCGTTTCGCGGGCATTATTCTGTCGGGCTCTTGACCTAGAGTGCGGTGCATGACATTGACCGATCCGGCGATCATCGGAGCTCTCTCCCCGTCCCGGGCGGGCGATTTCATGACATGTCCGCTGCTCTACCGCTTCCGGGTCATCGACCAGTTGCCCGAGAAGCCGTCGCAGGCGGCGGTGCGCGGCACGGTGGTGCACGCGGTCCTGGAGCGACTTTACGACCTGCCGGCCCCGCGGCGTTCCGTGAGCGCGGCGCTGGAGTTGCTGGAGCCGCAGTGGCGGCGGCTGCTCGACGACGACCCTCACTACGGCGAGATGTTCGCCGACGAGGCCGAGCAGGCCGAATGGCTGGCGCAGGCGCGCGGCATGCTGGAGCGCTACTTCAGGCTGGAGGATCCGACGCGGCTGGAGCCCGCCGAGCGGGAGCTCTACGTCGAGGCGGTGCTCGACGGGGGGCTGATGTTGCGGGGCTACGTCGACCGCCTCGACGTGGCGCCGAGCGGCGAGGTCAGGGTGGTCGACTACAAAACGGGCAACGCTCCGGGGCGCGACTTCGAGGCCAAGGCGTTATTTCAGATGAAGTTCTACGCCCTCGTGCTGTGGCGGCTGCGCGGGCAGGTGCCCCGGCTGCTGCAGCTGGTCTACCTGGGGGGTGAGGGCGAGGTGCTGCGCTACGCGCCCGACGAGGCCGACCTGCTCGCCACCGAGCGCAAGGTGATGGCGTTGTGGGCGGCGATCGAGCGGTCATTGAAGTCGGGCGAGTGGCGTGCGCGGCGCAGCCGGCTGTGCGACTGGTGCGATCACCAGGCGTTGTGCCCGGAGTTCGGCGGCACCCCGCCGCCGGTGCCCAACCGCCAGCCAGGCGACACCGTCCGCAGCAGCCGCCGCGCGGCCACCGACGAGCTCTGAGCCTGCCTCCCGGGCCGCCGCCCGGCCCGGGAGGCGCAGCGGCCACGGGCCGGGAACGCGCGGGCGCGGACCGGGGCGCGGTTCGGGAACGCACCGCCCGGGGACGCACAAGCGGGGACTCACGGCCGGGCTAATCCTCCCGAGGGAGGAGGTTACGCGTTCTGGCCTGGGCCTACAGTGAAGCGGTGCGGATAGACCGGACCAGGTTCCACGACACGGTGCTCGCCGGGGTGGTGGCCGCCGCCTCGGTGGCGCTGTTCGTTCTCTACGAACATGGGCGGCTGGCGTCCGGGGACCTGGCGGTCGACGGTGTGCGCGAGCCCGATCCGCTCGGTGCGCTGCTGGTGCTGCTGGCGTGCGCCCCCGTGGCCGTGCGCAGGCGGTGGCCGCTCGCGGCGCTGTGCGCGGGCCTGGTGCCGGAGACGCTGCTGACCGGTTTCGGATACAGCACCGGGGTGCCGGGCCTGTCCGGGCTGGTGCTGCTCTACTCCGTGGCCTCCAACCGGGGGCTGGCGATGGCGCTGGGCGGGCTGCTGGCCGCGGTGCTGGCGTACGCGCTGGGCGCCGCGGCGGGCCCGCCCAGCGCCACGACCTTGAGCGACCACGTGGTGGTGGCCATGGTGCTGATCTCCGTGTGGGGCGCGGGCCGGAGCCTGCGGCTGCGCCGGGCGTACATGGAGGAGCTGAGAGGCCGTGCGGCGCGGCTGGAGCGGGCACGCGCGGCCGACACGCGGGCCGCGCGGGCCGAGGAGCGGTCGAGGATCGCCCGCGAGCTCCACGACGTCGTGGCCCACCACGTCAGCGTGATGACCGTGCAGGCGGCCGCGGCGCGCAAGGTGTTGTCCTCCGACCCCGGCCTGGCCGGCGAGGCGCTGACGGCGATCGAGCACACCGGCCGGATGGCGATGTCCGAGATGCGCAACATCGTCGGCGTGCTGCGCACCGACGCCCGTGCCGAGCTGGGCCCGCAGCCGGGCATGGAGGACCTGCCCGCGCTGATCGAGCAGATGCGCGAGGCCGGGCTGCCCACGCGGCTGGTCATCGAGGGCGAGCCGCCACCGCTGCCCGCGGGGGTCGACCTGGCCGCCTACCGGCTGGTCCAGGAAGGGCTGACCAACAGTCTGCGGCACGCGGGCGCCGGGGCGAAGGCGGTGGTGACCGTCCGCCACGCACCCCACGAGCTGGACGTACGCGTGGCCGACGACGGCAGGGGCGCGGCCGGGGCACCCGGGCGGCCCGGTCATGGTTTGGTGGGCATACGTGAAAGGGTTGCCCTCTATGGTGGAATCCTCAGCGTCGGCCCGCTACCGGGGGGCGGTTTCGAGGTACGGGCGAGATTCCCGTTGAAGGACGGTCAATGACGATCAGGGTGCTGCTGGTGGACGACCAGCCGCTGCTGCGTACGGGATTCCGCCTGATTCTCGAGGCCGAGCCCGACATCACGGTGGTGGGCCAGGCCGGCGACGGCAAAGGCGCACAGGAGCAGACGCGGGCGCTGCTGCCCGACGTGGTGCTCATGGACATCCGGATGCCGGGGGTCGACGGCATCGAGGCCACCCGCAGGATCGTGCGGGAGGCGGCTCCGTCGGCGCACGTGCCGAAAGTGCTGGTGCTGACCACATTCGACCTGGACGAATACATCGTCGAGGCGCTGCGCTCCGGCGCCTCCGGGTTCCTGCTGAAGGACGTGCCGCCCGACGAGCTGGTGCAGGCCATTCGGGTGGTGGCGGCCGGCGACGCGATCGTGGCGCCCAGCGTGACCCGGCGGCTGCTCGACCGGTTCGCCACGCGGTTGCCGCCCGCTCACGAGCAGGCCACCCCCGCGCGGCTCGACCGGCTGACCGAGCGGGAGCTGGAGGTCCTGCGGCTGATCGCGAAGGGCATGTCCAACGCGGAGATCGCGGCGAAGCTCGTGGTGAGCGAGACCACGGTGAAGACGCACGTCGGAAACGTGCTGACCAAGCTGGGGTTGCGCGACCGGGTGCAGGCCGTGGTGCTGGCGTACGAGACGGGGTTGATCACGCCGGGCGCCATGCCCTGACATCCATGCCCTGACACCCGCTCCGGTCCGCGTGCCGTGCTCCGGACACTACGCACGGCCCTCAGGCCTGTCAGACCCGATCGACCGACCTCGCCGGGCCGCGCGCAGGCGCGGCGCGCACCTCGGCCGGTTCCGGCCGCAGGGCGCGTCACCCGGGATCACGGCGTTCCGGGGCACGGCGGGCGTCACCACCTCGTCCGCGTCTCATCGGCGGGGCCGGGCGTCGCGCGATCGCACACAGCTCCGCTGCGGCGATCGTCCACGACGCCGTCTTCCGAGACGAAAGCGCACCGCCGGCACCCGGGAACGGCCTGGTTCACGCGCTCCCGGCGCCTCCTAGGGAGCGTCGACCGGGCCGGTTGCAGCGCAGGGCGCGGCCGGGGTCAGGCGTCCTCGGTGGCGGCGGGGGTCGCGGCGGCCTGCGGGGCGTTCTCCGGGAAGTGACAGGCGACCCGGTGGCCGCTGGCGAGCTGCTCCAGCGGCGGCTCGACCTGCTTGCAGATGTCCTGAGCCTTCCAGCAGCGGGTGTGGAAGCGGCAGGCGGGCGGCGGGTTGAGCGGGCTGGGCACGTCGCCGGTCAGCCGGATGCGCTCGCGACCGGCCCGTCCTCTGGGGTCGGGCACCGGCACCGCCGACAGCAGGGCGTTGGTGTACGGGTGCATGGGCGAGCTGTACAGGAGCTTGCGGTCGGCGATCTCGACGATCTTGCCCAGGTACATGACGGCGACCCGGTCGCTGATGTGGCGCACCACCGACAGGTCGTGGGCGATCACGACGTAGGTCAGGTCGAGCTCGTTCTGCAGGTCTTCGAGCAGGTTGACGACCTGGGCCTGGATGGACACGTCGAGCGCGGAGACGGGCTCGTCGGCGATGATCAGCTTGGGCCTGAGCGCGAGCGTGCGGGCGATGCCGATGCGCTGCCGCTGCCCGCCGGAGAACTCGTGGGGGTAGCGGTTGTAGTGCTCGGGGTTGAGCCCGACGAGCTCCAAGATGTCCTGTACGGCCTTCTTGACGCCGTTCTCGGTGCGCACGCCCTGGATCCGGAAGGGAGCGCCGACGATGGCGCCGACCGTGTGCCGGGGGTTGAGCGACGAGTAGGGGTCCTGGAAGATCATCTGCATGTCGCGGCGGAGGGGCCTGAGCCGGCCCTGCGACATGTGCGAGATGTCCTCGCCCTCGAAGATGATCTTACCGGCCGTGGGTTCGAGCAGCCGGGTGACCAGCCGTCCGGTCGTCGACTTGCCGCAGCCCGACTCGCCCACCAGCCCGAGCGTCTCGCCCTTGACCACGTCGAAGCTGATCCCGTCGACCGCCTTGACGGCGCCGACCTGCCTTTTGAGCAGGCCCTTCGTCACGGGGAAGTGCTTTTCGACGTTCTGGAGGGAAAGCAGCAGCTCGTCGGCGCTCGCCTCGCTCATCGCGCACCTCCCGCGTGACGACCACGTCCCCTGGCGCGGTGAACGGATGGGGAGCTCCAGGGCATGACGTTCTCCTGATCGTGTCGGCGCGGCGGCCCGGAGTGAGCGGCGGTGGTGGTGACCCGGGCTCGCGCCACCGCGTCAGGGTGTGCGGCGGCGCTCCGGGCGCGGGCCGGGGTGGCGACCGGTGCGCCACCCGGCTTCGTTCGGGGAACTTCGGCCTCGCGGGCCGGAGCGAAGGTCACGAGGTCTCCAGCGCGGGCTTGATCTCGTTCTCCCACAGGGTGCGCCGTTCGTCGCGGCTCAGGTGGCAGCGGACCAGGTGGCCGCCCTCGGTCTCGGTGAGCGCCGGCGCCTCCGTCTCGGCCTTGCCTTCGGTACGCTCGCCGAACGGGCAGCGGGGGTGGAAGGCGCATCCCTGCGGCACGTTGATCAGCGACGGTGGCGACCCCTTGATGGGCATCAGCCGTTCGGTGGGCTCGCGGTCCAGGCGGGGCATGGAGCCCAGCAGCCCCCACGTGTAGGGGTGCTCGGGGCGGTAGAAGATGTCGTCGGTGGAGCCGTATTCGACGCATCGGCCCGCGTACATGACGAGGATGTCGTTGGACAGCTCCGCCACCACGCCGAGGTCGTGGGTGATGATGATGAGCGCGGAGTTGAACTCGCTCTGCAGGTCGCGCATCAGGTCGAGGATCTGCGCCTGCACGGTCACGTCGAGCGCCGTGGTCGGCTCGTCGGCGATGAGCAGCTCCGGGTCGCACGAGAGCGCCATGGCGATCATGGCGCGCTGGCGCATGCCGCCGGAGAACTCGTGCGGGTAGCTGTCGACGCGTCTTCCCGGCTCGGGGATGCCGACCCGGCCGAGCATGTCGACGGCGTGCTTGCGGGCGACCTGCTTGGAGACGTCGTTGTGGATGCGGTAGGCCTCGATGATCTGGTGGCCGACCGAGTAGTAGGGGTGCATGGACGACAGCGGATCCTGGAAGATCATCGCCATCTTCTTGCCGCGCAACCCGCGTACGTGCTCGGCCGTGGCCCCGTTGAGCTCCTCGCCGTCGAGCCAGATCTCGCCGGAGATGCGTGCCCTGCCGCCCTTGTGCAGGCCGAGGACGCCGAGACTGGTCACGCTCTTGCCCGAGCCCGACTCCCCCACGATGCCCAGGGTCCTGCCGCGCTCGACGCTGAACGACAGCCCGTCGACCGACTTGACCAGGCCGTCGTCGGTCGGGAAATGGATCTTCAGGTCCTTGACGTCAAGGAAGCTCACGACAACCTCACCCTCGGGTCGACCACGGCGTACAGCAGGTCGACGATCAGGCTCGCCACGACCACGAACATCGCGGCGACCAGCACCACGCCCATGACCTGCGGCATGTCCTGGTTCCTGATCGCCAGGATGGCGAACTGGCCGAGCCCGGGCAGAGTATAGGTGGTCTCGGTGAGGATGGCGCCGCCGATGAGCAGACCGAAGTCGATGCCGAACAGCGTCAGGATGGGCGTCAGCGCGGCCCGCAGGCCGTGCTTGACGACGACCTCGCGCTCGTGCAGGCCCTTGGCCCGGGCGGTGCGGATGTAGTCCTCGCCCATCGTCTCCAGCATCCCAGCGCGGGTGAGCCGGGCGTAGGTGGCGGCGAACAGGAAGGCCAGCGTGATCCACGGCAGCAGCAGGCTGTAGGCCCATTGGGCCGGGTTAACGGAAAAATCTGTATATGCGCCGCCGGGCGGGGTCCAGCCCAGGGCATAGCTGAAGACGACCAGGGAGATCATGCCGGTGAAGAAGATCGGCAGTGAGACGCCGGCCAGCGCGGTGCCCATGGACAGGCGGTCGAAGAAGCTGCCCCTGCGCAGCGCCGAGATCACGCCCACGCTCACGCCGCCCACCACCCACAGGAAGGCGGCGCCGATGGCCAGCGAGAACGTCACCGGCAGACGGTCCAGCAGGTCGGGCCAGACGGGCTGACCGCTGATGAAGGAGTAGCCGAAGCAGGGCGCGGGGCACCGCTCGACGCCGGCGCCGTAGTCGTACTCGGCACCGGCGACCAGGCCCTTGACGAACCTGCCGTACTGCACGATCACCGGGTCGTTGAAACCCAGCCGCTCGGCCACCAGGTGCACCGTCTCCGGCGTCGCGGCGCGCCCGACGTAGCGCGACGCCATGGCCTCCGGTGAGGCGCCGGCCCACTGGGGGACGACGTAGAAGATGCCGAAGGTCACCATGCTGATGACGATGAGCATGGCGAACGCGCCGATGACACGTTTGATGATGTATGTGAACACCGCTACGGCCGAGTGGCCTGCCCGTCGCCGAGCAGGCCACTTCTGCCTTCACCTGCCTTCGTTAGATCCCCGTACCTCGCACGGTCACTCGACGCCGAGCAAGATGTAGTCGAACATGCTCTGGCCCTCGTTGTAGGCGACGTTCGTCAGGCCCTTGCCGCGCATGAGCAGCGACTTGGCCCAGACCACCGGGAGGATGGAGGCGTCCTCCATGACCTTCTTGTCGACCTCGACCCAGAGCTTGGCGCGGGCCGCGTCGTCGAGCTCGGCGGAGGCCTGGTCGATCAGCTTGTCGACCTCGTCGTTCTTGACGCTGAGGTTGTAGTTGCCGGCGTCGCGGATCGTACGGCTGTCGACGATGGCCTGCATGAAGCCGTAGCCGTCAGGCCAGTCGGAGCCCCAGCCGTGGGCGGCCAGGCCGATGCCGTTCTTCTTCACGTAGTTGACGTTGCCGGCGTAGTCGGAGAAGTAGCTGGAGCCGGGGAAGCCCTTGAGCGTCAGCTTGATGCCGACCTTGGCCAGCGCCTGCTCCATGGCCTCGGCCAGCGCCTTCTCGCGAGGACGGTCGGAGCGGTAGGTCATGGTGGTGGAGAAGCCGTTCGGCTGGCCGCAGGCGGCGAGGGCCTGCTTGGCCTTGTTGACGTCACCCTTGTTGCCCGGGGTCGCGTACAGGTCGAACTTCTCCTGGCCGACGATGGGCGGCGGCAGGACGTTCGTGGCGATCTCGCCACCGGCCAGCTCGCCTCCGTAGGCGGTCTGGTTGGCGACGCGGTCGGCGGCCCACATGACGGCCTTGCGGCACTCGACGTTGTCCAGCGGCGGCGTGTCGGGAATGACCGAGACGTACCAGAGCCTGGGGATGGTGGGGTTGTCCGTACGCGCCTTCAGCGCGGGGTCGGGCAGCACCTTGCCGAGGGCGGCCGCCTGCAGGCCGGTGCCCACGATGTCGAGCTGGATGTCGCCGGCGATGAGCTGGTTGTCCAGGTCGTCGGCGTTGACGTTGACCTGGACCTCGATCCGGTCGGGCAGCGCGGGACGGTTGGGGTCGGTCGCCGGGTCCCACTGGTCGTTGCGCACCAGCGTGAAGCCCTTGCCGATTTCGTTGGTCTCGAACTTGTACGGGCCGGAGGAGACGACCTTCTCCTTGTATTTCGCGCCGGTGTCCTTGTCCTTGGGAACCGGGGCGGTCATCGGCATCTGCACGACGTAGTCCATGGACGCGAACGGCTCCTTCAGGTGGAAGACCACCGTCGAGTCGTCCGTCGCCTCGACGGCCGAGGAGTAGTCGGCGTCGGGGTCCTCGTAGACGCCCTTGAAGTCCTTCGGCCAGTCGAGCAGCTCGTTGAGGTAGGAGGGGCCGTGCGGGAAGGTCTTCTTGTCCCAGGAGCGCGCCACGGCGTAGGCCACGTCCTTGGCGGTGATCTCCGTGCCGTCCTCGAACTTCAGCCCGCTCTTGAGCTTGTACGTCCAGGTCTTGCCGCCGTCGCTCGGCTCGCCCAGCCCTTCGGCCAGGTCGGGGATCACGGTGTTGCCCTCGGGGCCGGGACCCGGCTTGTACATCGTCAGCGTGCGCCAGTAGAGGCGGCCGAAGTTGAACGAGTAGCCGTAGTAGGTGTCACCCGGGTCGAGGCTGTCCCAGTCGGCGGAGTGGGCGGCCTTGAGCGTGCCGCCCTTCTTCGTCGAGGGGTTGTACACCTCGTTGAGGCCGGCGTTGAACGCGGGTTGCGCGGCGCCGCCAGAGGACGAATCGGCGGGCTGTTGTGTGCCGCCGCCTCCGCCGCATGCGGACAGCACCAGGACGAGCGCCGCTGTCGCGGCCCCTGCCAGTGCGGTTTTCCTTCTCATTGACTTAACCCCTTGATGAGTGAGATGGGGGATTGGAGCGTTGGCGAAGGTCAGTGCGCCCGCGGGTCGAAGGCGTCCCTCAGCCCGTCGCCGAAGAGGTTGAACGCAAGGACGGTAACGAAGATCGCCAGCCCCGGGAAGAGCACGAAGTGCGGCAGCGTGTAGAACCGGACAGCTTCCGAGAGCATGCCTCCCCAGGTCGGTGTGGGCGGGTTGACGCCGACGCCGAGGAAGGAGAGCGCCGCCTCGAACAGGATGTTGGTCGGGATGAGCAGGGTCGCGTAGACCAGGATGGGCGCCATCAGGTTCGGCAGGACCTCGCGGAACAGAATGTAGCCGTTGCGCGCACCCAGGCTTCGCGCGGCGTCGACGAACTCCCGCTCGCGCAGCGAGAGCGTCTGCCCGCGGACGATGCGGCCGATGCTGGGCCAGCTGAAGAAGCCGATGATGAAGATCATCATGGCGATCCTGAGGCCGTTGCCCTCGAGGCCGAACCCCTTGTCGGGCACGACGCCCGCCAGCGCGATCGCGAAGACCAGCAGCGGGAAGGCCAGGAAGACGTCCATCAGCCGGCCGATCACCAGGTCGACCCAGCCGCCGAAGTATCCGGCGATGACGCCCAGTGTGGTGCCGATGAGCACCGACAACATCGTGGCGAGGAAGCCGATGAGCAGCGAGATCCACGCGCCGGCGACGATGCGGCTGAAGATGTCACGGCCGTTGATCGGCTCGACTCCGAGCAGATATTCGCTGCCCATGCCGCCGAAGGCGCCCTTGGGCAGGAGCGTGCTCTGGTCGATCTGGTCCTGGTGGAACTCCAGCGGCGGATGACCGAACACGGCGATGATGGGCGAGGCGAAGACCGCGACGAGGATCAGCAGCACGACGACGATGCCGCCGGCGAGAGCCACCTTGTCGCGCCTGAGCCGCATCCACGCGATCCGGGTGAGGGATCTGCCCTGGATGGCCTTGCCCGCTCCCGCGAGCACCGACTCCGGCTGCGCTTCTGCGGCGGAACCGGATACGTCTAGCGGTGCGGTCATGCCGGATTGCCCCCTGGTACCAGACGACGGGTCTTGGAGTACTGACTTTAGACCGCGAGTCGCGACCTCAGGAGGCAGAATCTATGGCCTGAGCTGCGCTGACCAGTCCCTCAGGCCGCTATGTGGCTAATCTGTGATTGATGCGAAACTCATTCGTATTGATCTTGACGACAATGTCTAGCCCGCGTCCCGGTTGAGTCTCGGAACTGTGACAGATCGCCCGAATCAGCTAATGCCGCGGCGCTTCAGCAGTTCCTCGATGTCGGAGAAGTCGTCATCGCCCTTGCTTGTCTTGGCGGCGGGGGCGGCGGCCTGGGGCTTGGCGGAGACGGCCGGCTTGTTCGCTGAAGGCGCAACAGCAGGGTCCTGCTGACCGTCCGCGGAGGGCTTCTTCTTCCGCCCCAGAAGCCTCAGCTTCCTCCCCCGCATCACCCCTGACACCACGAAGAGCACCGCCGACAGCCCCGCGACGGCCACTCCCGCCCACACCTGCGGGTTGAACACCAGCCCGGTCACGAAGCCCACGACGGTGACGCCGATGGTCCACAGGGACCGCAGCGCGTCCGTCAGATAGGCCGCCAGCGGCAACAGGGCCCACGCCGTCACCCGCAACCCTGAGGCGGCTCCCCTGCGCCGGAACGCCAGGAAACTCAGCACCAGCCCGGCGATGGTCGCCCCGGCGCACAACGGCAGCCAAGCGAACTGATCAAACGACATCCTGCCTGCTCCCTCGTTGTGGCTCTGTCTCCATCCTGGCACGCGAACGCGGACCGGCATCCTCCGCGAGAACCACATTTCCCCTAGGGGACAGGCCTTGAGCCCTCAGACGCCGGGCAGAAGGGCCCTCAGACGGGCGACCGTGACCTCCTCCAGCGAGGAGACCACCAGGCGCCCCGGCGCCTCCTCGACCGGTAGCAGGCTGGGCACCGCCACCACAGCGCAGCCGGCCGCGGTGGCCGCCGCCACGCCGTTCGGTGAGTCCTCTAGGACGACACAGCGGACCGGCAGAACGCCGAGCAGCCGCGCGGCCGTCAGGTACGGCTCGGGGTCGGGCTTGGTGCGCTCGACGTCGTCGGCGGTCACCACGACGTCGAACCGGTCGCGGCCGAACTCCTTCAGCACCGCGTCGGCGATCTTCCGCAACGACGAGGTGACCAGCCCGACGGGGACGCCCTCGTCGCGCAGCGCGTCGAGAAGCTCGGACGCGCCGGGCATCACGCGCGCCCCGCCGGACAGGCGCTCCACCATGCCGGAGACCATCCACTGCTCCACCGTCGCGGCGCTCTCGCCCGAGCCGGACGCGGACAGCATGTACTCGACCGCGCGCTCCATGGAGCCGCCCAGGAGGTGCGCCTGGTGGTCGGGCGTCCACTGCCCGCCCAACCTGCGCATCACCTCCGACTCGATCTCGAGCCAGACCTTCTCGGTGTCGACCAGCAGGCCGTCCATGTCGAAGAAGACCGCCCGCATGTCCATCGCCTCACTCCGTCCGGCGTGCTCACTCCATGTGCCGTCGTCCTTCCCGGCCCTCCCCCGTCCTGGCCTTGCCGCGCTCGCGGCAGGCGGACCGGTCAGACGTTGAAGTATTTGGCCTCGGGATGGTGGGCGACCAGCGCGGAGGTGGCCTGCTCGGGGTGGAGCTGGAACTCCTCCGACAGCGTCACCCCGATGCGTTCGGGCTCCAGCAGCTGGAACAGCTGCTGCTGGTCCTCCAGGTTGGGACAGGCGGGGTAGCCGAACGAGTAGCGGCAGCCCTGGATGTTGACCTTGAGCATGTCGTCGAGCGACTCGTCGCCGCCGATGCCCCACTCCTGGCGCACCCTCGCGTGCCAGTATTCGGCCAGCGCCTCGGTGAGCTGCACCGACAGGCCGTGCAGCTCGAGGTAGTCGCGGTAGGCGTCCTTCGCGAACAGCTCGGCCGTGGCCTCGGAGATCTTCGGCCCCATGGTGGCCACCTGGAAGCCGACCACGTCGACCTCGCCTGAGTTCTTGCCGCGGAAGAAGTCGGACAGGCACAGGTGACGGTCGCGGCGTTGACGCGGGAAGGTGAAGCGGGTGCGCTCGCCGCCGTCGTCGTCGTCCAGGATGATCAGCGTGTCACCGTCGGAGACGCACGGGAAGTAGCCGTAGACGACGGCCGCCTCCAGCAGGCCCTCGGTCTGGATGCGTTCGAGCCACATGCGCAGCCGCGGCCGCCCTTCGGTCTCCACCAGCTCGTCGTAGCCGGGACCCTGACCGCCTCTGGTGGGCTTGAGACCCCACTGGCCGAGGAACAGCGCCCGCTCGTCGAGGAAGGCGGAGTAGTCGGCCAGCGAGATGCCCTTGACGACGCGGTCGCCGCGGAAGGGCGGGGCCGGCACGGGGTTGTCCTCCGCCACGTCGGAGCGGCTCGGCAGCTCCTCGACGGGCGTACGGGTGAGCACGGCGCCGGACTTGACGCGCCGCTCGCGCAGCGGCGGCAGCTTGGCGCCGGCGACGCCCCGCTTGACGGCCATGAACGAGTCCATCAGCCGCAGCCCCTCGAACGCGTCGCGCGCGTAGCGCACCTCGCCCTCGAACAGCTCGGCCAGGTCCTGCTCGACGTAGGCGCGGGTGAGCGCGGCCCCGCCGAGCAGCACGGGGTAACGCTCGGCCAGGCCCCTGGAGTTCATCTCCTCCAGGTTCTCCTTCATGATGACCGTCGACTTCACCAGCAGGCCGGACATGCCGACGACGTCGGCCTTGTGCTCGTCGGCGGCCTCCAGGATGGACGAGACCGGCTGCTTGATGCCGAGGTTGACCACCTGGTAGCCGTTGTTGGACAGGATGATGTCGACGAGGTTCTTGCCGATGTCGTGCACGTCGCCCTTGACGGTGGCCAGCACGATGCGGCCCTTGGTCTCGCCCTCGACCCGCTCCATGTGGGGCTCGAGGTAGGCGACGGCCGACTTCATCACCTCGGCCGACTGCAGCACGAACGGCAGCTGCATCTGCCCCGACCCGAACAGCTCGCCCACGGTCTTCATGCCGTCGAGCAGCACCTCGTTGATGATCTCAAGGGCGGGGCGCTGCTCCAGAGCGGTGTCGAGGTCGGCCTCCAGCCCCTTCTTCTCACCGTCGATGATGCGCCGCTTGAGCCGCTCCCACAGCGGCAGCGCGGCCAGCTCCTCGGCCTTGCCCGCGCGCATGGCGGCGGCGTCGACGCCCTCGAACAGGTCCATGAAGCGCTGCAGCGGGTCGTAGCCTTCGCGGCGGCGGTCGTAGACCATGTCGAGCGCGACCTGGCGCTGCTCGTCGGGGATGCGGGCCATCGGCAGGATCTTGGAGGCATGCACGATGGCGGAGTCGAGGCCGGCGTTGACGCACTCGTTGAGGAACACCGAGTTGAGCACCATGCGGGCGGCCGGATTGAGGCCGAAGCTGATGTTGGACAGCCCCAGCGTGGTCTGCACGCCCGGGTGGCGGCGCTTGAGCTCGCGGATGGCCTCGATGGTCTCCAGGCCGTCGCGCCTGGTCTCCTCCTGGCCGGTGGCGATGGGGAAGGTCAGGCAGTCGACGATGATGTCCTCGACCCGCATGCCCCAGTTGGTGGTCAGGTCGTCGATGAGGCGGTCGGCGACGCGCACCTTCCATTCGGCGGTGCGGGCCTGGCCCTCCTCGTCGATGGTCAGCGCCACCACGGCCGAGCCGTGCTCGCGCACCAGGCGCATGATGCGCTGGAAGCGCGAGTCGGGGCCGGCGCCGTCCTCGTAGTTGACGGAGTTGACGGCCGCGCGCCCGCCGAGCATCTCCAGGCCCGCCTGCAGCACCGCGGGCTCGGTCGAGTCGAGCATGATCGGCAGCGTGGAGGCGGTGGCGAAGCGGAAGGCCAGCTCCTTCATGTCGGCCACGCCGTCGCGGCCGACGTAGTCGACGCACAGGTCGAGCATGTGGGCGCCGTCGCGGGCCTGGTTGCGGGCAATCTCGACGCAGTCGTCCCACCGGCCTTCCAGCATGGCCTCGCGGAAGACCTTGGAGCCGTTGGTGTTGCACCGCTCGCCGATGGCGAGGTAGGAGGTGTCCTGCCGGAACGGCACGGTCTGGTAGAGCGAGGACGCGCCGGGCTCGGGGTGGGGGCGGCGCTGGGCCACCTGCTTGCCCCTGACCCGCTCGACGACCTGACGGAGGTGCTCGGGCGTGGTGCCGCAGCAGCCGCCGACCAGGGACAGGCCGTAGTCGTCGGTGAAGGTGACGTGCGCGCCGGCCAGCTCCTCCGCGCTCAGCGGGTAGTAGGCGCCGTCGGAGGTGAGCACCGGCAGGCCGGCGTTGGGCATGCAGGAGAGCCTCAGGCGCGAGTGGCGGGCGAGGTAGCGCAGGTGCTCGCTCATCTCGGCGGGGCCGGTCGCGCAGTTGAGCCCGACGATGTCGACGCCGAGCGGCTCGATCGCGGTCAGCGCGGCGCCGATCTCCGAGCCGAGCAACATCGCGCCGTTGGTCTCGATCGTGACCTGGGCGATGATCGGCACGTCACGGCCGGAGTCTTCGACGGCTCGCCTGGCGCCGATGACGGCGGCCTTGACCTGGAGCAGGTCCTGGCAGGTCTCGACGATCAGGGCGTCGGCGCCGCCGGCGATCAGGCCCGCGGCGTTGTCGCGGTAGGCGTCGCGCAGGCTGGCGTAGGGCAGGTGGCCGAGCGTCGGCAGCTTGGTGCCGGGGCCCATCGAACCGAGCACGAACCTCGGCTGGTCAGGGGTGGACCAATGGTCGGCGGCCTCCCGCGCGATGCGGGCGCCTGCCTCGGAGTATTCGAAGACCCGCTCGGGGATGTCGTATTCGCCGAGCGCGGCCAGGTTGGCGCCGAAGGTGTTGGTCTCCACGCAGTCGACGCCGACGGCGAAATAGGCCTCGTGCACACCACGGACGATGTCGGGCCGGGTGACGTTGAGCACCTCGTTGCAGCCCTCGTGGCCGTGGAAATCGTCGAGCGTCGGGTCCTGGGCCTGCAGCATCGTGCCCATCGCCCCGTCGGCGACGACGACGCGCTGGGACAACACTTCTCGGAAGGACGGGGAGATGCTCATGTGGTGAAGCTTATCGGCTGCGCCTGAATCATCGTTCGAGGCGGCCTCGACCGCCGGTGAACGCACCGGTCAAAGCGGGGCATCGGAGCCCGGGATCGGCACAGAACATCGCCCTCGGCGGAGGGACCGCGCGGTGCTCGCGGGCACCGGCGGAGCTCCTCCCCGCCCTTGCGCGCCCTCTTCGCGGCCGTGTCCTTGCGCCGTGTCCTTGCGCCGTGTCCTTGCGCCGTGTCCTTGCGCCGTGTCCTTGCGCCGTGTCCTTGCGCGGCCGTGTTCGCCCGGCGTCATCCGCGTCGCCGGGCGGTGCGGATGACGCCGGGCGCACCGTGCGCGGTGTTCGCGGGACGTGTTCGCGGGACGTGTTCGCGGGACGTGTTCGCGGGACGTGTTCGTGCGCGACCGCCGCGGACCCGCTGGTGGTGGCGACCGGCGGTGGCGAAGGGCCGGGCGGAATCAGGCGTCCGGCGGTCACGAGCGGGGACGGCACGGTTGACCGCCCGGTGACCGCCCGGACGAAGGGCCGGGGGCCAGGGCGGGCGCCAGGAGGAACGTCGGAGGAGGGCCGGGGCGCCGGCCGGAGGAGGCGCAAAGGAGATCGGTGACGCTGGCGCCCCCGAACCGCATAGGCTTAGCGGGATGATGGAGAGAGGGGGCGACACGTGATAGAGCTCGAAGGGCTCCCCGAACTCGTCGACCCGGTGCTGATAGCCGCGTTCGAAGGGTGGAACGACGCGGGCGAGGCCTCCAGCGGCGTGGTCGCCCATCTCGAGTCCGCATGGAAGGCCGAGACGCTGGTCGCGCTCGACCCTGACGACTATTACGACTTCCAGGTGACCCGGCCGGTCGTGGAGATGAACGACGGGCTGGCGCAGTCGATCGTGTGGCCGACGACGCGGCTGCTGCGCGCCCGCCCGCCGGGCGTCGAGCGCGACGTCGTGCTGTTGCGCGGCATCGAGCCCAACATGCGCTGGCGCTCGTTCTGCGCCGACATCATCGGAGTCTGCCGCGAGCTCGGCGTGGAGCTCGCCGTGATGCTTGGTGCGCTGCTCAACGACTCACCGCACACCCGGCCCGTGCCCATTCTCGGCGGCGCGACGGACGAGGCGCTGGCGCGTTCGACCAACCTGGAGCTGAGCCGTTACGAGGGCCCGACGGGCATCGTGGGGGTGCTGCAGCACGAGTTCGGCCGGGCCGGCATGGACGCGGTGTCGCTGTGGGCGTCGGTGCCCCACTACGTCGCCCAGCCGCCCAACCCGAAGGCCACGGTCGCGCTGCTGCGCCGGCTGGAAGACGTGCTGGAGATCCCCCTGCCGCTGGGCGACCTCGACGAGGAGGCCCGTGCGTGGGAGCGCGGCGTCGACGAGCTGGCCTCGCAGGACAGCGAGGTGGCCGAATACGTCAAGGAGCTCGAGGAGCGCAAGGACGCCGCGGAGCTGCCCGAGGCCAGCGGCGACGCGATCGCCGCGGAGTTCGAGCGTTACCTGCGGCGCAGGGACCGCGACACCGACAGCTGACCTCCGGAGCGCACATCCCGGCATTATTCGCGGTTTCGGGTAATAATCGGTGCCTCGCTCGATTGCACCAAGCTGGAACTCCGGCTGTCGCCCCTTTCCCGTCAGCATCGACACCGCACTGTAATGCCTGATCAACCGACCGCGCACCGATAGGCATGCCATGGCGACTTCCCACGTGGACCCGCACCAGAGAAGTCAGGACACCAGGCGGCGCATCCTGGAGATGGCCGTCTCCGTCAGGGAGGACCGCAGCGGCGGCAACGTCGACCACTTCCTCGCGCTGCTGCAGGACCGGCTCCCGCTCTGGCTCAGCATTCTCCATGACTTAACCCATCTCACAGGAAAAGGGTGCGTATCCGACAATCTTGTTCCGGTGGCGCGAGCGGGCATCGGCTACTACATGGAGGTCCAGAGCGCGGCGCTGCCCGCCTTCACCTCCCCTGACGTGACGGTCCGCTTCCGCGAGGCGTTGCTCGACGACAGCGCCAGGGAGATCGTGCGCGAGCTGCGCCTCGAACCCGTCCACGCCTGAAACCCCGAAACGCCGCCCGCCGGCGGGCCACCGTACGCAACGCGCCTCGGCGGGTCACCGTACGCAACGCGCGCCTCGGCGGTCGCGTGGCGAAGGGCCGGTGCGGCGGTCAGGGAGTGCCCTGCCGTCGCGCGGCGGGCGCCGAGCGCCTCGTCGTAACGGTGCCAGACCAGCGCCGCCACGTCCGGGTCGGCTCCCAGCGGTTCGCTCACCGCCCCCGCCCCCGCCGCCGTCAGCCGGTCGTGGAAGAAACCGGGCGCGAGCACGTACGACGCGATCGCCACCCCCGCGGCGGCGCCCAGCCGGTCCACCGCCTCCTCCAGAGAGGGGGCGCCGGAGGAGGCGAAGGCGGCGGTGACCGGGCGCGCGAGGCGTACGGCGAGCCGGTGGGCGGCGGCGCGCACGTCGGCGAGCGCCGCCGGGTCGGAGGAACCCGCCGCACCGAGCACGACGGCGTCGTCCGCGCGCAGCCCGGCCCGCGCCAGCTTGCGGACGAGCGCCGACGTGAGCAGCCGGTGCGGCCCCAGCCAGCCGGCCACCACCGCGTCGGCACGGCTCCGCGCGATCACCGCGGGCAGGTCGATGTGGACGTGGTAACCGCCGGCCAGCAGGAGCGGCACGACGACGACGGGACCGGGAACGGCGGGGAGCACCTCGGCCAGCAGCGGCGCGCTGATCTCGAGATGGCTCAGCTCGACCCGCCGTCCAGGACGCGCCCTCCTGACCGTCTCCGCCAGCGCCGCCAGGGTCCGCTGCCCCGCGGCGCTGCGCGTGCCGTGCGCGGCCAGTACGAGTGCGGGCGTCACAGGCCTGCCTCGTAGCGGCAGGCGAGCCGGTAGCCGCGCTT
Organism: Nonomuraea sp. K271; assembly: GCF_009908215.1. NCBI lineage: Bacteria > Bacillati > Actinomycetota > Actinomycetes > Streptosporangiales > Streptosporangiaceae > Nonomuraea > Nonomuraea sp. K271. Next base: position 19,798 of record NZ_JAAAHR010000063.1, read on the forward strand.
GACCACCGTCTCCACGATGCCGCTCGGCCCGAGTGCGCGGCGCAGCCGGGTGATGGCCATCTCCACCGCGTGCTCGGCCGATTCGCGCGCCACGCTGCCCGGCAGCACGGTACGGAGGTCGGCGCGCGACACGACGTGCCCCGGTTTGTCGGCCAGGCGTTTGAGCACCGCCATCGGAGCCGGCGGCAGCGGCCGCAGCTCACCGTCCACGACCACGGCGTGGCCGCGGATCTCCAGCCGGTGGTCGCCCGTCTCGAGCCTGGTGACGCCGTGCTCCGGCAGGTGCCTGGCCAGGACGCGGGCCAGCGCGCCGAGCCGGGAACGATCGGGCTGCAGTGTGGGCACGCCGCGCGCGGCCAGCGGGCCCGCGGTCACGGGCCCTACGCAGGCGGCCACCACGGGTCCGCCGAAGGCGGCCAGCAACGCGTCCTCCAGCCCCTCGGTGCGAGCCATGCCGAGCATGGCGTGCACGGCGGGGGCGCTGGTGAAGGCGACGGCGTCCACCGAGCCGGAGATCGTCTGGCTGACGAGGCGGCGCAGCGGTGAGACGTCACGGTACGGCAGCCACCGGTAGACCGGGATCTCGATCACCTCGGCCCCCGCCGCGCGCAGGTCAGCCACGAAGTCGCTGAGCGGCTCGCCGTGCTGCTGCACCGCGATGCGCCGCCCCCGCAGGTCCTGCGCCAGCAGGTACCGCTTGATCTCGTCGCACGACTCGGTGGCGGGCGTCCAGTGGTCGTTGAGCCCGGCCGCACGCACCGCTCCCCTGGCCTTGGGCCCGCGCGTCAGCAGGCGCGCCCTGGACAGGTGCTCGCTCAGGTCGGCGGAGAGCCCCCAGCCCTCGGCGGCGGCCATCCAGCCGCGAAAGCCGACGCCGGTGGTCACCACCACGTCGTCGAGCGGCCCGCCCAGGCTGTGGCGGGTCGCGGCGAGCAGGTCGGAGTCCTCGGCCAGCGGGACCAGCCGGATGGCGGGGGCGCTGACGACGCGCGCGCCGCGCCGCTCCAGCAGCGCCCCGAACTCCTCCCGGCGCCTGGTCGCGGTCACGCCGACGGTGAAGCCCGCCAGCGCGTCCGGCTCCGTCTCGGGGGACGAACGCTCGTTCATGCGGACACCTCCGGGTGCACAGGAACGCCCGGCCCGGTGAGTGGTCCTGCGCCCGGCCGGGCCCCGAGCACCCGGCCAGGCATCACAGGCGTGAGTGACGCAAGTGAGATCACCCTCAGATACTGCTTCCGGGTGGTTTCGCCCCTGGGTCTCCTCTGTTACCGCTGTGCTACAAGGCCCGAACCTTCACGGTTGACGCGGCGCCGCCGAGGGAAGCGTCCTTCATGACGACGGCTATCGGGGAGTGCTGGTGACGGTCCGGCCTATTCGCACGTTCGACGATCCGCTGCTGCGCTCGGTGGCGGCGCCCGTGCACGACTTCGACCGGGACCTGCGGCGGCTGGTGAAGTCGCTGACGGCCACGATGCGGGCGGGAGCCGGCCGGGCCGGCCTGGCGGCGCCGCAGGTGGGAGAGCCGGTGCGGGTGGTGGTCTACGCGTACGACGGCAAGGCCGGCCACCTGGTGAACCCGCGCCTGGAGGTGTCAGAGCGGCGCGTCATGGCCGACGAGGCGTGCCTGTCGGCGCCCGGAGTGTGGTGGCCGCTGGAACGTTCCTACATGGTCACGGCGCGTGGCCGTGACATGTTCGGCAAGCCGCTGACGGTGCGGGCGCTGGGCATCCTGGCGAGGGTGCTGCAGCACGAGGTCGACCATCTCGACGGCGTGCTGTTCAGCGACCATCTCGAAGAGAGCGAGCGGGCACGGTTTCTCGCCGAGGCGCTGCCGACGAGCTGAGCCGGGAGGCGGCGACCGTTCTGAGCTCTCGCCGTTGTTCCGGGTCGGTGCCGCCCCAGACGCCGTACGCCTGCCTGGTGCTGAGCGCGTAGTCGAGGCACGCCTGCTGTACGGGGCATCCCCCGCAGACGTTCTTGGCCCGTTGGACCTGTGACTGGCTGGGACCTTCCTGGGAGATCGGGAAGAACAGCTCGGGGTCCAGGTCGAGGCAGGCGGCCCTGCGTGTCCAGTCGAGCATCATCATGGGCCGCGCCTACCCGGACGTCTGGCCGTCATACCTCTTCGAGCAGCCGGTCCCAGTCCTCGAGGAACCGGTCGAGCCCGTACCGCGCCAGAGCCGCGGCCCTGGCGGCCTTTCCGGCCTGGCCTGCGCGTCCTGGATCGGCCACGAAATCGTGCAGCGCGGCGGCGAGCACGTGCACCTTGGTCGACAGGACGCCGGCCTCGGGCGGCACGGCCTCGATCGCCTCGGTGGCGGCCAGCGCGACGACGGGCATGCCGAGCGTCATGGCCTCGATGAGGGCGAGCCCGAGGGAGGTCCACCGGTAGGGATGCAGGTAGACGCGGCGCCTGGCCAGCTCGCCGTGCATGACGTGCTGCGGCAGGTCCTCGTAGGTGCCGTATGGCAGGCCGTCCACCTTCATGCCGAACACGTCGAGGGGCACCCGCTCGGCGAAGCGGGGCAGCAGGTCGGTGCCGGCGACCCTGGCGCGGCGTACCGGTTCGTTGACCACGACGCCCGCCCGGGGCAGCTCGCCCGTGTAGAGGTGGCCGGGGTCGGGGACGCCGTGCTCGATGACGCGCGTGCGCGCCCGCCCGTTGTCCCAGTACAGCTCGTTGAAGTGGGTGACGTGCACGAGCGTGATGCCGCTCCGGCCGGCGAGGTGGTGGCGGGTGCGGGGCACGTCGCCCGCGGGGGTGTTGTGCTCGACGTAGACGCCGGGCACGTCACGGCCGAGCCACTCCCGTGCCAGGTCGATCTCGTGCGGGCGCTGGTAGACGACGACGTCCACGGGTTCGTCGCGCAGCCGGTCGTACGGCACCTCGCGGGCGGCGGCCGGCCAGTCGAAGGTGGCGGCGCGGCCCCGGCCGTCGGGGCCGCGGCCGGGGACGAGCGGGAGGACGTAGTCGTGTGCGCCCCGGATGAAGGCGCTGGTCCATGAGCCGTGCACGTGCCAGAGGAGGATCCTCACCAGCGGCTCCAGCCCATCGCCCTGGCCCAGGGCGCGGCCGCGGCCGGCACGGGCGCCTCTCTGACGTCGTTGAGCACCCGTTCGACGACGTCCGTCAGGTCGTCGGCGACCTCGGGGGCCTCGTCGATCTCCTCGGGCCGCGTCAGCATGGTGGGGACGAGGATGCCCCGGGCTCCCGCCGCCCTGGCCGCGGCCATGTCCCTGCCGATGTCGCCGACCACCACGCAGTCGCGCGGGCTGACGTCGAGCACGGCGGCGGCCCTGATCACGAGCCCGGGCGCGGGTTTGCGGCAGGTGCAGCCGTCGCCGTCGTCGTGCACGCAGATCGCCCAGGCGTCGAACGGGCCGAGCAGTTCCTCCACCCTGGCGTTCACCTGGTCCATCTCGTCGGGCGTGACCAGCCCCTTGGCCACTCCGGACTGGTTGGTGACCACGGCCACCGGGACGTCCGCGCGCCGCAGCCGGCCGAGCGCCTCGGTCGCGCCCGGCATGGGCTCGACGAGACGTGGATCGCCGTTGTACGGAACGTCCCTGATCAAGGTTCCGTCCCGATCGAACAGCACGGCGCCGGGACGTCGCTTTTCGAACACCATTCACCTCCGTCGCGTGTCCCGCAGCTACCCGGCCCCTCCACCGACAAACAACTACTTAGCGTGACAATCCCCCGGCGGTGCGGCCCGTTTCCGCACCTCTTCCTGTTGCCACATGTTTGAGAGCCGCTTCTGTCGGTAGCGGTTCTCGACATCTCTTGGGAGGGGACATGAAGTTTCTCGGCATCAACGCGATCTTCCACGACCCGGCAGCCGCGCTCGTGGTCGACGGCGAGATCGTCGCCGCCGCGGAGGAGGAGCGCTTCAGCCGCCGCAAGCACGGCAAGCGGCCGCTGGCGTTCTCGGCTTGGGAGCTGCCCGAGCTGGCCGCCGCGTGGTGCCTGCGGGAGGCGGGTCTGTCCCCCGAGGACATCGACGCGGTCGCCTACTCCTACGACCCCTCCCTCGTCGTCCAGAAACCGGAGGGCGACTGGGAGGACCTGCGCACGAGGTACGCCGTACGGGCGCCGGCGTTCCTGTCCACCGCGCTGCCCGGCCTGGACCCCGGCCAGGTCAGCTACGTGCCGCACCACGTGGCGCACGCCGCCTCCGCGGGGCTGGCCTCGCGGTGGACGACTCCAGGGCGGGACTGCGCGGTGCTGGTGTGCGACGGGCGCGGCGAGAACGTCTCCCACCTGGCCGGCCGCTACCGCGACGGCGAGCTGGAGGTGCTGGCCACGCAGGAGCTGCCGCACTCGCTCGGCCTCATGTACGAGGACGTCACGCAGCACCTCGGGTTCCTGCGCTCCAGCGACGAGTACAAGGTCATGGCGATGGCCTCCTACGGCACCCCCCGCCACCTGGACGCGCTGCGCGAGGTGATCTACACGACCGGGGACGGCGGGTTCCGCGTCGAGCGGGTCGACTGGGGCGGCTACGCCAAGGCCCTGCGCAAGGGCGCGCCCTGGACCTCCGACCACGCCGACCTGGCCGCCAGCGTGCAGGCCCGCCTGGAGGAGGTGGTGCTGGAGCTGGCGCGCTGGCTGCACGAGCGGACCGGCGAGCAGCGGCTGGCGCTGGCCGGCGGAGTCGCGCTGAACTGCGTGGCCAACACCCGGCTGCTCGACGAGGGGCCGTTCGAGGAGATCTGGGTCCAGCCGGCGGCGGGCGACTCCGGCACCGCGCTGGGCGGCGCGCTGCACCTGGCGCACGCGTACGGCGAGCCGGCCGCGCCCATGACCGGCACGGCCCTCGGGCGCGGCTTCACCGACGAGGAGCTGGGGGCCTGGCTGGACGTGGCGCGCGTGCCCTACACCCGGCCCCGCGACCTGGCCGCCGCGGTGGCGGCCGAGCTTGCCGCCGACCGGATCGTGGCGTGGTTCCAGGGACGCTCCGAGTACGGGCCGCGCGCGCTCGGCCACCGCTCCCTGCTGGCCCACCCGGGTCACGCCCGCAACACCGAGCGGCTGAACGACGTCAAGGGGCGCGAGCAGTTCAGGCCGATCGCGCCGATGGTGCTGGAGTCGCGGGCGGCGCAGATCTTCGGGCGGGGGCCGGTGCCCTCGCCGTACATGTTGTTCGTGCACGACGTGCGCCCCGACTGGGCGCCGCGCATCCCCGCGGTCGTGCACGTGGACGGGACGGCGCGCATCCAGACGGTCTCGCCGGGCGCCGACCCGCTGATGGCGCGGGTGCTGAGCGAGTTCGAGGCGCGTACGGGGCTGCCCGTGGTGGTCAACACGAGCCTGAACACGGCGGGGCGGCCCATGGTCGACGACCCCAGGGACGCGCTGGAGTGTTTCGGGTCGTCGCCTGTGGACGTGCTCGCGCTCGGGCCGTACCTGGTGCGGCGCGGGGAGGTGTTCGCCTCGTGATCACCGTGGTGATCCCGACCATCGGACGGGCCACGCTCCTGGACACGCTGGCCGCCGTGGGCTCCGCCATGCCGGTGATCGTGGTCGACGACAGGACGGAGGCCGCGGGCGGCGTCCTTGCGTCGCTGCCCGGCCGCGTACGGGTCGTCCGCTCGTTCGGACGGGGGCCCGCCGCGGCGCGCAACGTGGGGTGGCGGGCCGCGGAGACACCGTGGGTGGTGTTCCTCGACGACGACGTGATCCCCGCGCCCGGATGGGCGGAGGCGGTCTGGAAGGACCTCGTGGACCTGCCCGACGACGTGGCCGGCAGCCAGGGGCGCATCGAGGTGCCGCTGCCGTCCTCGCGCCGGCCCACCGACGGCGAGCGGCACACCGGCGGGCTGTCCGGCGCGCTGTGGGTGACCGCCGACATGGCCTACCGGCGTCCGGTGCTGGAGTCGGCCGGCGGGTTCGACGAACGCTTCCCCCGGGCCTACCGGGAGGACGCCGACCTCGCGCTGCGGGTGAGGCGGGCGGGACACCGGCTGGTGCGCGGGCAGCGGCTGACGACCCATCCGGTGCGCGACGACGGGTTCTGGGCGAGCGTGCGTTTCCAGCGGGGCAACGCCGACGACGCGCTCATGCGGCGCCTGCACGGGCCGGGATGGCGCGCGGCCATCGGCGGCGGCCCCGGCCGGCTGCGCCTGCACGCCGCCACCACGGCGGCAGCGCTCGCGGCGACGGCGCTGGGGGCGTCCGCCCTGCGCGAAGCGCCTGGCGGGGCCCGGCCCCGGTGGGCGGCGCAGGCGGCGGGGGCGGCGGCGCTCGCCTGGGGTGCGCTGACCGCGGAGTTCGCGTGGCGCCGGATCGCGCCGGGGCCGCGTACCCCGGCCGAGGTGCTGCGGATGGTCCTCACGAGCGTGGTGATCCCGCCGGTCGCCTGCGCGCACCGGCTGCGAGGGGAATGGAGGGCGCGGCGATGACCGCTCGCTGGGCGGAAACCGAGGGGTGCGGCCCGCACCCGTGCCGGACGCCGGGCGCGCCTGCCCGCGCGCCCGCCCACCCCGGCAGGCCCGGCAGGTCCGGCGGCGGCCGGCGCGCGGGGAGACGTGCGGGAGATCGCACGGGGACAGGCCGGCGCGCGGAGCGGGACAGGGCCGGGCACGACGGATCCGCGTTCGACACGGCCGAGCACGACACGACTGAGCACGACACGGCCGAGCACGACACGGCCGAGCAGGATCGGCCGGTGGCGGGCGGCGCGGGGCGCGGGCGGGTGCTCGTGGCACGCCTGGACGACGCCGGTGACGTGCTGCTGGCCGGGCCCGCCGTCAGGGCCGTGCGGGCGCTGGCCGCCGAGGTGGTCTTCCTGGCGGGCCCGAACGGCAGGGCCGCCGCCGAGCTGCTGCCCGGCGTGGACAGGGTGATCGAGTGGCACGCTCCATGGATCGACCACACGCCACCGCCCGTCAGCAGGAACGACGTCGCCGCTCTCGTCGGCAGGCTGCGCGGCGTGGACGAGGCGGTGGTGCTGACGTCGTTCCACCAGTCGGCGCTGCCGCTGGCGCTGCTGCTGAGGCTGGCGGGCGTACGAAGGATCACCGCCATCAGCAACGACTATCCCGGCTCGCTGCTGGACGTCAGGCACGTGGTGGACGAGAGCCTCGACGTGCCGGAGGCGGAGCGCATGCTGACCGTCGCCGCGGCGGCCGGGTTCGTGCTGCCGGCGGGCGATGACGGGAGACTCGCTGTTCAACGGCCATTGCCGGATATTTCACGTTTTTTGGGGACCTCGTCCGGGGCTGACAGGCGCACGTACGTCGTGGTCCATCCCGGGACCTCGGCCCCCGCCCGCACCTGGCCCGCCGGCCTGCACCGGCAGGCGGTGCGGGAGCTGGCCGAGGACGGGCACCAGGTCGTCGTGACCGGCACAGAACGTGATCTCACCGCCCACGTGGCCGGCGACGTCGCCATCGACCTGGGCGGGAGGACCACGCTCGCCGAACTTGCCGCCGTGATCGAGCACGCCGGCGTGCTCGTGGCCGGCAACACCGGCCCCGCGCACCTGGCCGCGGCCGTCGGCACTCCTGTCGTGAGCCTGTTCGCCCCCGTCGTTCCCGCGGCCCGGTGGGCCCCGTACGGCGTGCCCACGGTGTTGCTCGGCGACCAGCAGGCTCCCTGCAGGGGCAGCAGGGCACGCGCCTGCCCGGTCCCCGGGCACCCATGCCTGTCCCAGGTGACCGGCGAGCAGGTGGTGAAGGCAGTGAGGGAGCTGACGCAGTGAAGGTGGATCTCATCTCCGAGCACGCGGACCCGCTGGCCGCGGTCGGCGGCGTCGACGCGGGAGGCCAGAACGTGTACGTCGCCGCGCTGGCCGTGGCGCTGGCGCAGCGCGGGCACACGGTGACCGTCCACACCCGGCGCACCTGCGGCTCGCAGCCCGCCTCGGTGAGCATGGCGCCCGGTGTCACGGTCGAGTACGTCCCGGCCGGCCCGGCGGCGCCGGTTCCCAAGGACGAGCTTCCCCCGTACATGGCGGAGTTCACCGAGCGGCTGGCCGGCCGCTGGGCGGTTCGCGCGCCGGACATCGTGCACGCGCACTTCTGGATGAGCGGCCAGGCGGCCCTGCGGGCCGTCCAGCGGGCGGGCGCCGGCGTGCCGGTGGTCCAGACGTTCCACGCGCTCGGCACCGTCAAGCGGCGCTGGCAGGGCGAGGCGGACACCAGCCCGGCGCACCGGATCGCCACCGAGCGCGAGATCGCCAGGCGGGCCGACGCCGTGCTGGCGACCTGCACCGACGAGGTGCACGAGCTGCGCGCGATGGGCGTGCCCGAGCAGCGGGTCGCGATCGTGCCGTGCGGGGTGGACCTCACCGCGTTCTGCCCCGAGGGGCCGGTCGCGCCGCGCACCGAGGGCGGCCTGGTGCTGAGCATCGGCAGGATGGTGCCGCGCAAGGGCGTCGACACGGTCGTCAGGGCACTGCGGGGGGTGCCGGGCGCCGAGCTGGTGATCGCCGGCGGCGGCGACGACGACGCCGAAGCGGGCCGGCTGCGGGAGCTGGCCGCTGCGTACGGACTGGAGTGCCGCGTGCACGTGATCGGCAGCGTGCCGCGCAGTCACGTGCCGGCGCTGATGCGCTCGGCCGACGTCGTGGTGACGGTGCCGTGGTACGAGCCGTTCGGCATGGTGCCGGTGGAGGCGATGGCGTGCGGCGTCCCCGTCGTGGCCTCGGCGGTCGGCGGGCACCTGGACACGGTCGCGGGCGCGGGCGTGCTCGTGCCGCCGCGCCGCCCGCGCGCCCTGTCCAGGGTGCTGCGCGAGGTGCTCGGCGACCCGGGCAGGCGGGCGGAGCTGGGCGCGGCGGGGGCGCGCAGGGCCCGTGAGAGATACGGCTGGGCCCGTGTGGCCGAGCGCACGGAGGCCGTGTACGCGCAGGTCATCGACGGCAAGGTCGGCCATCTGGCGGCCCTGGGGGGTTGATCATGGATGCTCATCTGGAGAAGTTGTGGAACACGCTGGAGAAGGTCGATGACCACGCGGTCACCGTCCGGGCCTGGGGTGGGAAGCTGGCCGGCGTGCTGTCCGCGGGAGGCAGGCTGCTGGCCTGCGGCAACGGCGGCTCGGCGGCCGAGGCCCAGCACCTGACGGCCGAGCTGGTAGGAAGGTTCCGGCACGACCGGCGGCCGTACGCGGCGATCCCGCTGCACGCCGACGGCTCGGCGGTGACGGCGATCGCGAACGACTTCGGGCACGAGGAGGTCTACGCCCGCCAGGTGCTGGCGCACGGCCGCGCGGGCGACGTGCTGATCTGCCTGTCCACCAGCGGCCGCAGTCCCAACGTGCTGGCCGCGGCCGAGGCGGCGCAGGAGTGCGGGATCGTCGCCTGGGCCATGACGGGCCCCGCGCCGAACCCGCTGGCCATCCTGTGCGACGAGGCGGTCGCGGTGCCCGCGGAGGAGACGGCCACCGCACAGGAGGTGCACCTCGCCCTGATCCACCTGTTGTGCGACGCGGTGGAGGAGGCGCTGTGAGGGGGCCGCTCGTCGTCATCGGCGACTCGCTGCTGGACGTGGACGTCGAGGGCGACGCGGAGCGGCTCTGCCCTGACGCGCCGGTCCCCGTGGTGGACGTGGCCGCCGAGCAGGCCCGCCCCGGCGGGGCGGGCCTGGCGGCGCTGCTGGCCGCCCGCGACGGCGCCGACGTCGTGCTGATCACCGCGATGGGCGACGACCCCGACGGCCACCGCCTGTGCGGGCTGCTGTCCGAGGAGCTCGACCTGGTACGCCTGCCGCTGCGCGGCGGCACCGTCCGGAAGACAAGGATCAGGTCGAAGGGACAGACGCTGGTCAGGCTGGACACCGGCGACGGCGCCGCCAGGTACGCCCCCAGCGAGGAGGCGGCGCAGGCGATCCTGCGGGCGGGCGCGGTGCTGGTGTCCGACTATGGCAGGGGTGTGGCGAGGATGGCCCGCGGGCTGCTGCACGACGTCTCCGTGCCGGTGGTGTGGGACCCGCATCCCCGCGGCGAACGTCCCATGCCCGGCTGCGCGCTGGTGACTCCGAGCGAGGCCGAGGCGCGGCTGCTGTGCCCCGACGGCTATCACGGGCCCGACCAGGCGGCGCGCCGCCTGGTCCGCGCCATGCAGGCCAGGGCGGTGGCCGTCACGACGGGCGAGCGGGGCGCCGCGCTGGCCGTCGAGGGCGGCCCGCTGACGACGGTGCCGCCGCCGGTGCGAGCCGCCGGGCAGGACGCGTGCGGGGCGGGCGACCGGTTCGCCGCCGCCGCCGCGCTCGCGCTGCGTGACGGCACCGACGTGCAGGACGCGGTGACGATCGGCGTCGGCGAGGCCTCGCGCTTCGTCGAGCGCGGCGGCGCGGCCACCGTCAAGGTGCGGGAGCAGCGGCTCGGCGACCGGCCTCGCACGGCGCTGGAGGTGGCCGAGCTGACCCGCGCGCAGGGCGGCCGGCTGATCGCCACGGGCGGCTGCTTCGACCTGCTGCACGCGGGCCACGTGAGCCTGCTGCGGCGGGCCAGGGCCCTCGGCGACGCGCTCGTCGTCTGCGTCAACTCCGACGACTCGGTACGCCGGCTGAAGGGCCCGCCCAGGCCCGTCGTGGACGCGCGCGACCGGGTCGAGGTGCTCAGGGCGCTCAGCTGCGTGGACGCCGTGCTGGTGTTCGACGAGGACACCCCGGCGGCCGCCATCGAGCGGCTGCGACCCGACGTGTGGGTCAAGGGCGGCGACTACGAGGGGGAGGTCCTGCCCGAATCCGAGGTCCTCGGCAGGCTCGGCGCGGAGACCGTCGTGCTGAGCACCCTGCCGGGACGTTCGACCACCAATCTGATCAAGGAGATCCAGTGAACATTCTCATCACCGGGGGAGCCTCCGGGCTTGGGCTGGCCACCGCCGAGGCCGTGGAGAAGGAGGGCTGGCGGGCGCTGGTCGTCGACGTCCGGGCACCCGACCAGCGATTCGAGCACAGTACGGCCGACCTGGCCGACCGCGGGGAGGCCGAACGCGCCGTACGCGAGCTGGCCGAGCGGGCGGGCGGCCTGGACGGCGTGGTGACCGCCGCCGGCATCGACGCGTGCGGCCGCCTGGAGGACGTGCCCGCCGATGACTGGGAGCGGGTGATCCGGGTGAACCTCCTCGGCACGGCCTCCGTCGTACGGGCGGCGCTGCCGTACCTCAAGCACACCCGCGGCACGGTCGTCACCTGCGCGTCGACGCTGGGCCTGCGGCCGCTGAGCGACGCCTCGGCGTACTCGGCGTCGAAGTTCGGCGTGGTCGGCTTCACCAGGGCGCTGGCGACCGAGCTGCGCGGCGAGGTGGGGGTGACCCTGCTGATCCCCGGCGGCATGCGCACGGGCTTCTTCGACGGCCGTCCCGAGCAGTACAAGCCGGGCCCGGAGGCCGGACTGAACGATCCGGCCCACGTCGCCCAGTCCATCGTGTTCGCGCTGCGGCAGCCGGCCGGATGCGAGGTGAGAGAGCTCGTCGTCTGCCCTTCCACGGAGACGTCATGGCCCTAGACCTCCTGGTGCTCCGCGGGCTCGGCCTGGGCGACCTGCTCACGGCCGTGCCCGCGCTGCGGGCGTTGCGGCAGGCGTTCCCCCGGCACCGGATCACGCTGGCGGCGCCGCGGGCGCTGGACGCCCTGCCGCCGCTGACCGGGGCGGTGGACGACCAGGTGGACGTGTCGGGACCTGGGCCGATCCCCATGGGGGACGTGCCGTTCGAGCGCCCCGACATCGCGGTGAACCTGCACGGCAAGGGTCCGCAGAGCATCGAGGCGCTGCGGGCCACCGATCCCGGCCGGCTGATCAGCTTCGGCACCGGCCCGCCGTACCCGGAGGGTGTGCACGAGGTGCGGCGCTGGTGCGGGCTGCTGGAGTGGCACGGCATCGAGGCCGACCCCGCCGACCTGACGCTCGGCGTCTCCGACCGTACGGGGCCCGCGATCGTGCATCCGGGCGCCGCCTGTCCCGCCCGGCGCTGGCCTCCCGAACGTTTCGCGGAGGTCGCCGCCGCGCTGGACGACGTGGTCGTCACGGGGAACGCCGAGGAGACGCCGCTGGCGAGGAGGGTCGCCGAGCTGGCGGGGCTGCCGTCCGGGCGGGTGCTGGCCGGGCGGACCACCATGACCGACCTGGTCGACCTGGTGAGCGGGTCCCGGCTGGTGGTCTGTGGCGACACCGGGGTCGCGCACCTGGCGACGGCGTTCTGCGTCCCATCGGTGGTGCTGTTCGGGCCGGTCTCCCCCACCCTGTGGGGGCCACCGCCCGGCTGGCGTCACATCGCGTTGTGGGCCGGGCGGAACGGGGATCCGCACGGCGAACGGCCGGATCCCGGCCTGCTGAAGATCGAAGTTTCCGAAGTCGTCGACGCTGCCTTGGAGGTCACGTCATGAGGGCTCTGGTCACCGGGGGCGCCGGCTTCCTCGGCTCCTACCTGTGCGAACGGCTGCTGGACGAGGATGCGGAGGTGGTCTGCATGGACAGCTTCCTGACCGGCGGGCCGCGCAACGTCGAGCATCTGATGGACCGGCCGGAGTTCCGGCTGATCGAGTGCGACCTGACCGGGTACGTGCACGTACCCGACCGGCTGGACCTCGTGCTGCACTTCGCCTCCGCCGCCTCGCCGGCCGACTACCTGCGCTACCCGATCGAGACCCTGCGGGTGGGCAGCGCCGGCACCCTGCACGCGCTCGGGCTGGCCAGGGAGAAGAGCGCCAGGTTCGTCCTGGCCTCCACCAGCGAGGTGTACGGCGACCCGCTGGAACATCCGCAGCGCGAGACGTACTGGGGCAACGTGAACCCGGTCGGCCCGCGCAGCGTCTACGACGAGGCCAAGCGCTTCGCCGAGTCGCTGACCACCGCCTACCGCCACTCGCGCGGCACCGACACGGGGATCGTGCGCATCTTCAACACCTACGGGCCGCGCATGCGCCCGTTCGACGGCCGGGCGATCCCGACGTTCATCAGGCAGGCTCTGAAGGGCGAGCCGCTCACGATCACCGGGGACGGCTCGCAGACGCGCTCCGTCTGTTACGTCGACGACACCGTGTCCGGCATCCTCGCGATGGCCCGCAGCGACTTCGCCGGCCCGGTCAACATCGGCAACCCGGACGAGCTGACCATGCTGGAGCTGGCCACGATGATCAAGGAGCTGACCGGGTCGTCGTCGGAGATCGTCTTCATCGACCGTCCCGCCGACGATCCGAAGGTCAGGCGGCCCGACACGTCGCTGGCGGCCGAGCGGCTGGGCTGGCAGGCACAGGTGCCGGCGGCCGAGGGGCTGCGGCGCACGATCGAGTGGTTCACCGCCGAGCTGGCTTCGATGGAACGACTCGAACAGCTCCAGGTCTGATCATGGCGAGGACCGCGATGGTCGTCGTCGACATGCTCAACCCGTATGAGCACGCCGACGCCGAGCAGCTGGAGCGTGCCGTCGAACCGGTCGTGCCCCCGCTGGCCGAGCTCATCGGCCGGGCACGGGAGCGCGACGACGTGGACCTGATCTACGTCAACGACAACTACGGAGACTTCACCGCTACCAGGGACGACCTGGTGAGGCGGGCGCTCGGCGGCCGCCGGCCGGATCTGGTGGAGCCCCTCGTGCCCCCGGAGGACTGCTCGTTCCTGCCGAAGGTGCGCCACAGCGCGTTCTTCGGCACGCCGCTGGAATACATGCTCGGGCAGCGGGGGACGGACACGGTGCTCCTGACGGGCCAGGTGACCGAGCAGTGCATCCTGTACAGCGCGCTGGACGCGTACATCCGGCACTATTCGATCATGGTGCCGCGCGACTGCGTGGCGGCGATCCACCGTGACCTCGGTCTGGCGGCGCTGCGCATGATGGAGCGCAACATGTCGGCCCAGGTCACCCAGGCCAGGGGCTGCCTCACCTAGCGGCCGAAGCGCAGCCGCCGCTCCTCGGGAGGTGAAACGGCGCCCGCCCACCTCCAGGAGAGGCGGGCGCCGGCCGGCTCTGTCAGAGCTCGACGCCGAGCAGGGCGTCCACCAGGTCCTTGACCAGGCCCGGCGCACCGGTGTCCGGGCCGTCGCCGGCCAGCGCCTCGGTGGCCCAGGCGTCGACGGCGGCCAGCGCGCCCGGCGCGTCGAGGTCGTCGGCCAGGCACTCGCGCACCGTGGCCAGCAACTCCCCCGCGCGCGGCCCCGACGGCAGCGCCGTGGCCGAGCGCCACAGCTTCAGCCGGCGCTCGGCCTCGGCCATCAGCTCGGGCACGTACTCCCAGTCGGCGCGGTAGTGGTGGGCCAGCAGCACGAGCCGGACCGCCATCGGGTCGTGCCGATCGCGCAGCCTGGAGACGAACACCAGATTGCCCTTCGACTTCGACATCTTCTCGCCGTCGAACGCCACCATGCCGGCGTGGGTGTAGAACTTGGCGAACGGCCACTCCCCCGTGGCCGCGTGGCCCTCGGAGGCCCCGCACTCGTGGTGCGGGAAGATCAGGTCGGAGCCGCCGCCGGCCACGTCGTAGCCGGCGCCCAGGTTGTCGAGGGCGATCGCCGTGCACTCGATGTGCCAGCCGGGCCGCCCCCTGCCCAGCGGCGAGTCCCAGGCGGGTTCGCCGGGCCGCTCGGCGCGCCACAGCAGCCAGTCGAGCGGGCTCCGTTTGCCCGGCCGGTCGGGGTCGCCGCCGCGCTCGGCGAACAAGGTCAGCATGTCCTGCTCGTCGTAGCCGGAGACCTGCCCGAACTTGGGTGCGTCGGCCACGCTGAAGTAGACGTCGCCGTCGAGGACGTAGGTGACGCCCTTGGCGGCGAGCCGTGAGATCAGGCCGGCCACCTGGTCGACGACCTCGGTCACGCCGACATATTCGCGGGGCGGCACGATCCGCAGCGCCTCCATGTCGCCGCGGAACAACTCGATCTCGCGCTCGGCCAGGTCGCGCCAGGGGACGCCGGTCTGCGTGGCGCGCTCCAGCAGCGGATCGTCCACGTCGGTCGCGTTCTGCGTGTAGTGCACCTCGTGGCCCGCGTCGCGCCACAACCGGCCCACGAGGTCGAAGGCGAGGTAAGTGTTGGCGTGGCCGAGGTGGGTGGCGTCGTAGGGGGTGATGCCGCAGACGTACATCCTGGCGGTCGGCCCCGGATCGGTCTGCCTGACCTGCTTCGCGGAGGTGTCGTGGAGACGCAGCGGGATGCTCTCACCAGGGAGCTTGGGGATGTTCGGGGCAGACCACGATCGCATGTCTTCGAGCCTATCCGTCCCGATCTGCGGTCAGGTCGGTGAACTCGTACGTCACGCCTTCGGGCGCGATCGCGACCTCCATCACCGACAGGGAGGCGAAGACGCGGCCGTCGGGCAGCTCGTGCCGGACGATGAGCGCGGCCGGGTCGGAGGACGGCTCCGCCAGGGCCAGCTCGCGCCAGCCGGTCGTGCCCGCGAATCTGGGCAGGTGCTCCCGCACCCGCTCGCTGCCCGGGTCCAGGCCCGTGTTGACCACCATGCCGGTGCCCTCGGGCAGCTCGGTCTCGGTGCGCCGCTCGCCGTCCCAGCTGAACAGCCGCACCCGCGCCAGGTCCGCCAGCACCAGGTGGAAGGGGTCGTAGCGGGTCAGGTCGGCGTCGGGGAAGTCCCCGCCGTACGCGGCCCGCAGCGCGAGGTCCCCCCGGGAGATCCTCGTGGTCTCCTGTGCGGCCCGGCCGCGGCCGTTCAGCAGAGCGGCGGCGCGGCGGGCCGCCGGATTGACGGCCAGCCAGGTGCCGCCGGCCTTGAGGTCGCGCCCGCCGATCACGCCCGGGTATTCGGGCCAGTGCTCCCCGGGGCCCTCCCATGGGCGGTCGGCGAACTCGTCTCTCACACCCATGAGCGTCAGCGGCCGCCCGGTTCTCACGATCAGCGTGCACATGGGGCAAAGGGTAATAAACGGCCCAAGACGTGTACCGCCCGGGGGTCGGTCAGATCGGCGGCCAGGGAATGGCGGGCCAGCCCTCAGGCGGGTAGGGGTGCACGCCGGTGTCGAGCAGCCGCCTGACCCGCTGCCAGGTCGCCTCGACCTCCGCCGGGGTGAGCAGCTCGCGCAGCCTGCGCCCTAGCGCGCCGGACTCAAGGTCGCGCTCCAGCTTGGCCAGCACCGCCACCGCCTCGCGGGCCAGCGGCTTGCCGCGCCACTGCCACAACACCGTGCGCAGTTTGTCCTCGACGGAGAAGCAGACGCCGTGGTCGACGCCGTAGACGTGGCCGGTGGGCAGCGGCAGCAGGTGACCGCCCTTGCGGTCGGCGTTGTTGACCACGGCGTCGAACACCGCCATCCGGCGCACGACCGGATTGCGGCTCTTGACCAGCCGCATGAGGTCGATCTCGCGCTCGGTGTCGATCCAGAGCTGGCACATGCCGGGCCCGAAGGGACCGTCGCGGTAGACGGTGGGCGGCACGATGCGCCAGCCGGTCGCCTGCGACACCTCGTAGGCGGCCACCTCACGGGCGGCCAGGGTGCCGTCGGGGAAGTCCCACAGCGGGCGCTCACCGCGTACGGGCTTGTAGACGCAGGCCGCCGTGCGGGAGCCCAGCTTGACCGAGCAGTAGAGCGTCATGTTGGTCGCCTCGACCAGGCGGCCGGCCACCTCCAGGCGTCCGTCGCGCAGCAGCGTGTGCGCCTCCTCCTCGTGCAGGGGGGGCTGGGGCGACTTGACGGCCGGTTCGCTCTCAGGAGCGGTCATGAAGCCGCCTCACCCCCGCGGTAGCCGTTGAGACGAACGCACACGTGGCCGGCGGCGTCGAGCGGCTGGCCGCACAAGGGACACGGCGGGCGGCCCGCCGCGACGATCTGGAGCGCCCGCTGGGTGAAGGCACGGGCTGCTCCGGCACTGATGCGCACGCGCAGCACCGCCGGATCGGGCCCGTCGAGGTCGTCCTCGTCGACGGCTTCCTGCGCCTCGATCACCACCTGCGATTTCTCGGAGTCCCAGGCGAGCGCCATGGTCCCCACGCGGAAGTCCTCCGCGACCGGCACGTCCAGGGGGGCGTCGTCGGCCAGGTCGGCGGGGGCCAGCGCGGGCACGTGGGCGGTGCCGCCGCTGAGGCGCAACACCTCGTCGAGCAGCTCGTCGAGCCTGCCCGCCAGCGCCGCGACCTGCAACTTCTCCAGCGCCACCGTGGTCAGTCTGCCCTCGGCCCTGGCCTGCAGAAAAAAGACCCGTGCGCCCGGCTGCCCCAAGGCACCGGCGACGAACCTCTCTGGTGGGTCGTAGTCGAAGACCGGCATAGCCTGACCTTACGTGGTTCCGGGTCCGCCGCCGACGGCGGCATCGCTCCCGGTGATGTTTTCTCCCCCGTCTTTCTCCTCCGAATCCTCGGGCAGCCTCAATTGCCCCATATCGTTAAGCCTGAGAACAAAGGGACGCAGGGGCGCATAGCGAATGACGGTGAGCGCCGCAGGATCGGCAGTTATCCGTTGAAAATGATCGAGGTGGAGGCCCAGAGCGTCCGCGACGATCGCCTTGATCACGTCGCCGTGGCTGCAGACCAGGTAGACACCCTTCTCCCCGACCCGTTCGTTCCACTCCCTGACGGCGGCGACCGCACGATGCTGCATGGCCGTCAGCGCCTCGCCGCCGGGGAACGTCACCGCGCTCGGATGCGCCTGGACCACCTGCCACAACGGCTCGCCGGCGAGCTCCTTCAGCGGCCGCCCCGTCCACTCGCCGTAGCCGCACTCGATGAACCGCTCGTCGATCGCCACCTCCGCCGCGCGCCCGCCGGCGACCGCCTGGGCCGTCTCACGGCATCGTTCGAGCGGGCTGGAGACGATCGCGTCGAGCTCGACGCCCGCGATGCGCCCGGCGAGCGCCGCGGCCTGCGCCCTGCCCGCCTCGCTCAGATGCACTCCAGGGGTACGGCCGGCCAGCACCGGCCCCGTGAGATCCGTCAGCCCGTGCCGGGCGAGAAGCAACGTGGTCACCCTGCCAGTGTCGCAGGCGTCGATCACAACGATCCATCCGCCCGAACGCCCGGCGCCGCCCCTCCCCGCCCGCCACGAACGGCGGCGGAGACGGCCGGCCGGCCAGGTTTCCGCGCAGCGGGCCGCCCTACGGCCCTGACCTCTGACAACAGCGGAGCGGCAGCCTGCTGAGCGGGTTCGTTGTTGGTAATCTGGCGGGATCATGGAGCAGCGCTATGTCGGCCACAGCGGGCTGTCGGTGTCCAGGCTGGGGCTCGGCACGATGACCTGGGGGCGTGACACCGACACGGACGAGGCGGCCGCCCAGCTCCGCACGTTCCTCGACGCGGGCGGCAACCTCGTCGACACGGCCGACGTCTACACCGGCGGTGACTCCGAACGGCTGCTGGGGCGCATGCTGCGCGACTCCGTGCCGCGCTCCGAGCTGGTGATCTCCACGAAGGCCGTGGTCACCCCCACGGGCCGGCGCCCCCGTGACGCCTCCAGGCGCCACCTGATCGCCGCCGTCGACGACTCGCTCAACCGGCTCGGGCTCGACTACGTCGACCTGTGGCAGCTGCACACCTACGACGCGGAGGTGCCGCTGGAGGAGACGCTGGCCGCGCTCGACGCGATCGTCTCCTCCGGCCGCGCCGTCTACGCCGGCGTCTGCGACTACGCCGGCTGGCAACTGGCCGCCGCCGCGGTCACCCAGAAGACGGTCCCCGGCCGCGTCCCGATCACCTCCGCGCAGGCCGAATACTCCCTGCTGGCCCGCCAGCCCGAGCGCGAGCTGCTGCCCGCCGCCACCAGCCTCGGCGTGGGCGTGCTGGCCTGGTCCCCGCTGGGGCGGGGGGTGCTGACGGGGAAATACCGCACCGGTGTCCCCGGCGACTCTCGCGCCGCCACCCCCCACTTCGCCGACTTCGTCCGCCCCTACCTCGACGAGCGCAGCCGGCGCGTGGTCGAATCGGTCATGACCGCCGCCGACGGGCTGGGCGTCTCGCCCCTGGCGGTGGCGCTGTCATGGGTGCGCGACCAGACGGGCGTCGCCTCGGCCATCGTCGGAGCGCGTACGCACGCGCAGCTCAAGGGCATCCTGCCCGCCGAAGACGTGGTGCTGCCCATAGAGATCCGAGAGGCCCTCGATGACGTGTCGTCACTCGACTGACCGGGAACGAGAGACTCTCTCGTGTATCACTAGTCGATACCGAATCGCAACTTTACCGTCCAAACGCCTGCGTCCCACCGGTGATGTCCATCAGGATTTCCCACTGAGGCAACGCAGGAGGGGACGGATGGGGAGCAGGACCGCGATCTCGGCGGGAGTTCTCGCGGTGGCGCTTGGGGCCGTTCCGGTGGCGGCACCGGCCGCGGCGGCGGCCACCACGCAGGACTGCACGCGGAGCGGCGGCGTCCTCTCAGGGGTGACCAACACACTGTGCGATGTCGTGGGCGCGGTGACCGGCACGGTCGACACGCTGACGGGCGGGGTCACCGGCAAGGTGACCGACGGCCTCGACAAGACCACCGACGAGGTGCTCGGCAGGGTGGGCAGAGCCGTACCGACCGGCAGGCCCAAGAACACCAGGACGGTCGAGCCCTCTCCGTCGCCCTCGCCCAGGGGCGAGGAGGAGCGGGACTCTTCCGAGGGCGTGTGTCCGCGGGGGCCGGCCTGCGCCGACGGCGAGGTCTACAGCACCCTCTCGCCGCAGCCCACGTCCCCCGCCAGGCGCCCGGCGCGGCCGCGCGCCGGGCAGAAGGACTCCTCGGTGGTGCCGGGCACGTCCAAGACGCACAGGCCCGAGAGCCGGCCGCAGCTCATGGACACCCGCCGGCGGCTGGCCGACAAGAAACGAGCCGACCCGGAGGAGCCGCGGGTCGACCTGCTGTGGCCCAACCCGTTCGCGCACGAACTGTCCGTGCCGATGCAGCAGCAGCGGGTCGTACGGCCCAGCCCGCCCGCCTCCGACGTGCTCGGCACGGCGCTGACCATCGCCCTGCTGGGATCGGCCGTGCTCGCCGCCCGCATCGTCCAGCAGCGCCGCAGCCGCACCGAGCCCGCCGAGTCGATCCCCTTCGAGCCGGCCCGCGCCGCCAACGGCCGCCACCGCCTGGCCTGACCACCGCTCGGTCGGCGTCCGGCCGTGGCGAGGGCGGCTCTCGTGCGGGGCGGTGCCCTGGCCGCTCTCGTGAGAGGCGGTGCCTAGCCGCCGATGGCGTGGACGCCGCCGTCCACGTGGACGATCTCGCCCGTGGTCGCCGGGAACCAGTCGGACATGAGCGCCACGCAGGCCCTGGCCGCGGGGCCCGTGTCGGACAGGTCCCAGCCCAGCGGGGCCTTGTCCGGCCAGCTGTCCTCGAACTCCTTGAAGCCCGGGATCGACCTGGCCGCCATCGTGCGCAGCGGGCCGGCCGCCACCAGATTGACGCGGATGTTGTGCTTGCCCAGGTCGCGGGCGAGGTAGCGGTTGCAGGACTCCAGGCCCGCCTTGGCCACGCCCATCCAGTCGTAGACCGGCCACGCCTTGGAGGCGTCGAAGTCGAGGCCGACGAGGGAGCCGCCCTCCTTCATGAGCGGCAGGCAGGCGACCGCCAGCGACTTGTACGAGTACGTCGACACCTGGACAGCAGTCGCGACGTCGTCCCACGAGGTGTTGAGGAAGTTGCCGCCCAGGGCGCTCTGCGGGGCGAAGGCGATCGAGTGGATCACGCCGTCGAGACCGTCGACGTGCTCTCCCACCCGGGCCGCGAGCGTGTCAAGGTGCTCGGTGTCCTGGACGTCGAGCTCCAGCACGGGGGCCGGCGCCGGCAGGCGCTTGGCGATGCGCTCGACCAGGCTCAGCCGGCCGAACCCGGTGAGCACCACTGTGGCGCCTTCCTCCTGGGCCAGCTTGGCCACGTTGAACGCGATCGAGGCATCGGTGAGCACGCCCGTCACGAGGATGCGCTTGCCTTCGAGAATGCCCATGTCAGTGCCCCATTCCAAGTCCGCCGTCGACGGGGATCACGGCCCCGGTGATGTAGGAGGCGTCGTCGCTGGCGACGAAGCGCACGACGCGCGCGATCTCTTCAGGAGCGGCCTGGCGCCCGAGCGGGATGCGCGTCACGATCTGCTCCTGGTCGAGGTCGGCCGTCATGTCGGTGGCGACGAAGCCGGGCGAGACGACGTTGACCGTGATGTTGCGCGAGCCGTATTCGCGGGCCATGGAACGGGCGAAGCCGATGAGGCCGGCCTTGGAGGCGGCGTAGTTGGCCTGCCCGGCCTGGCCGGTCATGCCGATGACCGAGGAGATGAGGACGATCCTGCCGCGCTTGAGCCGCATCATGGGCCGGATGGCCCGCTTGGCGACGCGGTAGGCGCCGGTGAGGTTGGCGTCGATGACGTCGGTGAAGGCGTCCTCCTTCATCATCGCCAGCAGGGTGTCCTTGGTGATGCCCGCGTTGGAGACGACGACCTCGACCGGGCCGTGCTCGGCCTCCGCCTTGTCGAAGGCGGCCTCGACGTCGGCCATGCTGGTGACGTCGCAGCGCACGCCGAACAGGCCCTCGGGCGGCTCCCCCGATCGGTAGGTGACCGCGACGGCGTCGCCCGCCGCGGAGAGTTCACGGGCGATCGCGAGGCCTATGCCGCGGTTGCCCCCGGTGACGAGTACAGAGCGTGCCATGACACCTGACGCTATCTCCTACCGGCGGGTATGCGCTTGTCCGGGAGACACAAGATCGCAGGGTTAGGATCGTGGACATGCGCCAGATCGATTCCGACTTCCTGCAGCTGCCGTTGCGGCAGCTCGCGGACGCCGCTCTGCAACGCGCTCGCGACCTCGGCGCCGAGCACGCCGACTTCCGGCTCGAACGCGTCAGGGCCGAGACCCTGAGCCTCTACGACGCCCGGCTCGAAGGCGCCATGGACGTCGACGACCTCGGCTACGCCGTACGCGTCGTCAAGGGCGGCACGTGGGGGTTCGCCGCCGGCATCCACCTGACCCCTGAGGCCGCCGCGGTGGTGGCCGAGCAGGCGGTCCGGGTGGCGGAGGTGAGTGCCCCCATCAACAGGGAGCCCATCGAGCTGGCGCCGGAGCCGGTGCACGCCGACACGGTGTGGGTCTCGGCGTACGACGTCGACCCGTTCGAGGTGGCCTCGGCCGACAAGGTGGGCCTGCTGGCCGACTGGTCGGCCGGGCTGCTCAAGAGGGCCGACCACGTCTCGGCGCGACTGCTGCAGGTCAAGGAGCAGAAGTTCTACGCCGACACGGCCGGCACGGTCACCACGCAGCAGCGGGTGCGGATCCACCCCAGGCTCAACGCGATGAAGGCCGCCGAGAAGGGGTTCGACGACATGTCGACCCTCGCACCGCCGGCCGGCAGGGGCTACGAATATCTGACGGGCGCCCACTGGGACTGGCAGGGTGAGCTGGACCGGCTGCCCGAGCTGCTCGCGCAGAAGCTGGCCGCGCCCTCGGTCGAGGCCGAAGATTACGACCTGGTGATCGACCCGTCCAACCTGTGGCTGACCATCCACGAGTCGATCGGCCACGCCACCGAGCTCGACCGGGCGCTCGGCTACGAGGCGGCCTACGCCGGCACCAGCTTCGCCACGTTCGACCAGTTGGGCGAGCTGGTCTACGGCTCACCGCTGATGAACGTCACCGGCGACCGCACGGTCACGCACGGCCTGGCCACGATCGGCTACGACGACGAGGGCGTGCAGGGACAGAGCTTCGACATCGTGCGGGACGGCATCCTGGTCGGCTACCAGCTCGACCGGCGGATGGCGCGGATGAAGGGGTTCGGGCGGTCCAACGGCTGCGCGTTCGCCGACTCGCCCGGCCACATGCCGATCCAGCGCATGGCCAACGTGTCGCTGGTGCCGGCCCCCGGCGGGCCCTCGACCGACGAGCTCATCGCGGGCGTCGAGCGGGGCCTCTACATCGTCGGCGACAAGAGCTGGTCGATCGACATGCAGCGCTACAACTTCCAGTTCACGGGGCAGCGGGCGTACAAGATCTCGAACGGGAAGCTGTCAGGGCAGGTCAGGGACTTCGCCTACCAGGCGACGACGACCGACTTCTGGCAGTCGATGGAGGCCGTGGGCGGGCCGCAGACCTACGTGCTGGGCGGCGCGTTCAACTGCGGCAAGGGCCAGCCGGGGCAGGTCGCGCCGGTCAGCCACGGCTGCCCGTCGGCGCTCTTCCGTGGCGTACGGATCCTCAACACGGTGCAGGAGGGCGGCAAGTGAACGAGCGCGGCGAACGGACCGGCGGGCGCGGGTCCGTGGGGAGCCCCGTCTCCCCTCAGGACATGGTGGACAGGGCCCTGGAGCTCTCCCGCAACGACGGCTGCGTGGTGCTGGTGGACGAAGGATCCACGGCCAACCTGCGGTTCGCGGGCAACACGCTGACCACGAACGGCGTCGCCCGCTCGTCGCGGCTGACCGTGATCTCGATCGCGGGGCAGGGCGTCGGGGTGGTGTCGCGGTCGGCCGTACGCGAGGACCAGCTCGCCGACGTGGTGGCCGCCGCCGACGCGGCGGCGCGCGACGCCCGGCCCGCCGACGACGCCCGCGACCTCGTGGCGGGCGTCCCCTCGTCACCCGGCTGGGGCGAGCCGGTACGCCCGACCGACATCGGGGTGTTCGGGGAGCTGGCGCCCGCGCTCGGCGACGCGTTCGCCGCCGCGGAGGCGGGCGGAGGCAGACTGTACGGGTTCGCGGAACACTCGATGAACACGACGTTCCTCGGCTCGTCCACGGGCCTGCGGCTGCGGCACGACCAGCCGAGCGGGCGGCTGGAGCTCAACGCCAAGTCGGCCGACATGAAGCGCTCGACGTGGACCGGCGTGTCCACGCCCGACTTCACCGACGTCGACGTGGCGACGCTCGGGTCCGCCCTGGCCCGCCGGCTGGAGTGGGCCAAGACGCGGGTCGACCTGCCCGCGGGCCGCTACGATACGCTGCTGCCGCCGAGCGCGGTGGCCGATCTCATGATCTACATGTACTGGTCGTCGGGCGCCCGCGACGCGCTCGACGGGCGTTCGGTGTTCGCCAGGCCCGGCGGGGGCGCCCGGGTGGGCGAGCAGCTGGCCGCGCTGCCCGTCTCCCTGTCGAGCGACCCGGAGGCGTCGGGCATCGAGTGCGCGCCGTTCATGATGGCCCACGCCTCCGACAGGGACAGCTCGGTCTTCGACAACGGGCTGCCGCTGGGGCCGACCGGCTGGATCACCGACGGCCGCCTGAACGCGCTGCTGCAGACCCGATACTCGGCGGAGCTGAGCGGGCTCCCGGTGACGCCGGGCATCGACAACCTGATCATGTCGGGCCCCGGCGACGGCAGGCCGCTGGACGAGATGATCGCCTCCACCAGGCGGGGGCTGCTGGTCACGTGCCTGTGGTACATCCGCGAGGTCGACCCGCAGACGCTGCTGCTGACCGGGCTCACCAGGGACGGCGTCTACCTCGTCGAGCACGGCGAGATCGTGGGAGAGGTGAACAACTTCCGCTTCAACGAGAGCCCGGTCGACCTGCTGGGGCGGCTGGCGGAGGTGGGCGCGAGCGAACGCACACTGCCGAGGGAGTGGGGCGACTACTTCCAGCGCACGGTCATGCCGCCGGTGCGGGTGCCCGACTTCAACATGTCCACGGTGAGCCAGGCAAGCTGATCCACGCGGACGCGCCCGTCGGCGCCCGCGCCGGTCCGGGTCGCCCGTCCGGGGCGGGCCGCGGCGGGCGGGTGGCTCAGCGCGGGCCCAGCAGGGCGCCCAGCGCGTGGCTGAGCGACTCGCCGAGCGTCTTCGCGCACGTGTCGTAGCCCTCGGGCGGGCCTCCGTAGGGATCGCGCACGTCGGGGCCCGGCTGCCGGCCGCGCCGCCCGGCGGCCGACTCCACGATCGCCCGCGCGCGCTCCGCGGTGTCGGACCGGTAGCGGCGCTGGCCCGTGCCCGTCGCGAGCGCGGCGAACTCGGGCAGCGTGGCGGAACGGCAGATGTTCGCCGTGCACACGAGCAGGATGCGGAACTCACCGTTCACGCGAGCCAATCTAGCGGGTGGCGTCCGGCGCTCAGGCGTCTTCCAGGCGGAAGCCCACCTTCATGCCGACCTGGAAGTGCGCCACCTCGCCCGCCTCGAGGTGGCCGCGGATCTCGGTCACCTCGAACCAGTCGAGGTGGCGCAGCGTCTGCGAGGCCCTCCTGAGGCCGTTGCGGATCGCCTGGTCGACGCTCTCCCCCGAGGTGCCGACGATCTCGGTGACCCGGTACGTACGGTCCGTCATCTCCCCGTCCTCCTTACTCGAAGGCCATGATCGCATGACCTGTGCCCACGTCCGGGGGCGCCGTCGCGCCCTGCTCATCCGAGGTCTACCGTGGAAGGTATGAAGGGGTGGCGCAAGAAGCCGGACGTCCACGCGGTCACCGACGCCAGACCGTCGCTGACCGCGGACATCCGCAAACGTGAGATCAGCTACCTCATCAAGATGGGCATCCGGACGATCTGCCTGATCCTGGCGGTCGTGGTGCCGGTGCCGTGGCCGTACCGGCTGCTGTTCATCGCCGGGGCCATCTTTTTGCCATACATAGCCGTAATCGGGGCCAATGAGAGGGGCCAGGCTCCCCCGCCTCCTACCTTTCAGTCGCCGGAAGCTAACCAAACCGAGATACCGCTGCATCGACGCGAGATCGGGTCGTGACTAAGTCTTGACGCATCCCATGGGTTGTAGGTGTACGCTTTAGCCAAGCGCTCCGGTCCCCCGTCGGAGTGCTGGTGCCGGCGTTCCGGGCCCCCGTCGGAACGCCGATGAAGCGACGCCGGGTGGTTTGCCCCCGTAACCACCCGGCGTCGCCCCTTTCCGAAAGTTTTTGATCAGTGCGACGCCGCCTGGCGAGTCGGGTAGGACTGCTTTCCCGAAATCGTTTACACCCCTCCTGCC
Organism: Nonomuraea sp. K271; assembly: GCF_009908215.1. NCBI lineage: Bacteria > Bacillati > Actinomycetota > Actinomycetes > Streptosporangiales > Streptosporangiaceae > Nonomuraea > Nonomuraea sp. K271. The sequence goes on from NZ_JAAAHR010000063.1 coordinate 45,549, forward strand.
CCAGATTTCACAGGAACCTTTCAGGCGGGGCAGGAGATTGACGTCAACAGTTCGTTCGAGTGTCAGTCGTCCGTCAACGTCTCGGTGGTCGCCTTCGACCAGTTTTTCGCCAATGTGGTCAGTTTGGCCACAGCGTCCTCGGGTGCGGTGCCGGCGCCCTGGGCGAGCCCGAGCAGATAGGCGGTCAGGGGCGCGGCCGGCCTGGCGACGCCGTGAGCGACCTCCTTGGTCAGGTCGAGAATCAGGTCGCGGTCCACGGTGGCCGGGTCGATCCCGAGTTCCTTGCAGGCCAGCGCGGTCCATTCGTTGAGCACATTCATACGAGCCTCCTCCAGATCGTCCATTGTGTCGCAGTCGAACCAGGGCCGCCCGCGCAGCGCCAGGCGCACGGCGACGAGCGGGCCGAGCAGGCCCTTGAGCGAGCGTCCCCCATAGCCGGCGAGCGCCGCCTTCAGCTCGGCGGCCGGCCACACGCCGGCCAGCCACTGCTCGCGCCCGCCGTCGTCCACCAGCACGACCCCGCCCGCCCGCTCGGCGGCCCGCAGCATGGCGCTCACATGGGCCGCCGTCATGAACGGCAGATCACCGGCGAGCAGCACCACCCACGGGGCGCTCACCTCGCTCAGGCCGGCGGCGAGCGCGGGCACGGGGCCGCCGCGCGGGGGATCCTCCCTGACGAACACCACACCGGGGATCGGGCGTTCCGGGCCTGCCACGATCGCCTTCCCGGCGCCCGCGACGGCCGCGACCACGTGCTCGACCAGGGTTCGCCCGCCCACGGTCAGGCCGGGCTTGTCCGCCCCGCCCAGCCTGCGCGCCGCTCCCCCGGCCAGGATCACCGCGTCGAACTCCACACCCTCACCCCAGCTCCGAACCGTCGCGCCCTCACCCACCTCACCAC
>NZ_JAAAHR010000064.1:0-45713 GCF_009908215.1 Nonomuraea sp. K271
GTCCTGGTGACGGGGGCGGGGCTGGTGGGCATGCCGGTCGGCCTGCTCGCGGTCACGGCGATGAGCGCACGCTCGCTGTCGGTGCTCATCGCCTGCGTGGTCCTCGCGTTCGCCTTCGTCCTCGCGCGCGGGGCGACGGTCAGGCCCGGAGCCGCCCCGGCGGCGGCCGCCGGTTTCGTCAGCGGGGCGCTGCTGACCTCGACCGGCATGAACGGCCCTCCGCTGGTCGCGGGCTTCCAGGCGATGGGGCTGGAACCGCGCGAGTTCCGCGCGACGCTACAGGTGGCTTTCTGCGCGTGCGACACGCTGGCCATCCTGGGTTTCCTGGCCGTCGGCCGGTTGACCGCGGACAGCCTGCTGCTCACCGCCGCCGGTCTGCCCGGCATGGTCGTGGGCTGGTGGCTGGGAGATCGGCTCTTCGCTCGGACGGACCCGCAACGCTTCAGGAAGATCGTCCTGGCGGTGCTGGTGGCCAGCGCCTGCATGGCCCTGGCCCAGGCGGCTCTCGGCTGAGCACGGCCCGTCCTGCAGGGACTCCACGTCGGAAGGTGAACATTCTGTGTTCACCCTCTCTTCAACATCCAACGTCCGACGTAGGATGTCCTCTCAAATCAGGACCTTCTCCTGCCAGGAAAGGCGAAGACATGCAGCATGGTTACCCCCCGGAGGGCCGTGCCGGGCGCTCCCTGCGCCGCCGGGCCGGCGCCGTCATGGTGCTCGCGGGTTTACTCGTCACCGTGTTCGGCGCGCCGGCGACAGCGGCGCCGACTGAGACGCCGACTGAGACGCCGACTGAGACGTCAGAAGCCGGCAGGGCCGGCGACACCGCACCGTCCGTGGACGAGCAGGTGCTCTACAAACAGGGCGACTTCGGATACGCCTGCTTCCGGATCCCCGCCGTCGTCCGCGCCGCGAACGGCACGATCCTGGCCTTCGCCGAGGGACGGGTGAAGGACTGCGGCGACGACGAGGACATCGACCTCGTGCTGCGCCGGTCCGCCGACGGCGGACGGACCTGGGGACCGCTGCAGGTGGTCTCGGAGGGGAACGGCACGACCCACGGCAACCCGGTGCCGATCGTGGACGAGCGTACCGGGCGGGTCGTGCTGGTCAGCACCCACAACGGCGCCGAGCCGTGCCCGGACGGCTGCGACCGCGACCCCTGGGTGCAGGTCAGCGACGACCACGGGGAGACCTGGTCGGCCGCCAGGGAGATGACCGAGGGCAAAAGTCCCGAGTGGAACCACTGGTACGCCACCGGCCCGATGCACGGCATCCAGCTCAAGCACGGCCCGCACGCCGGCCGGCTGGTCGTCGGCGCGAGTTACGAGAGCTGGGACCGGGTCGGCGCGCACGCCTACGGCACGCACCTGCTCTACAGCGACGACAGCGGGGCCACGTGGAACATCGGCGCCGAGACGTCCTACGACGACGGCACGATGATCGCCCAGGAGGTCACCGTCGTCGAGCTCACCGACGGGAAAATCTACGCCTCGGCCCGCGAACGCGGCACCGACGAGGGCAGCAGGGCGTACGCGACCAGCAGCGACGGCGGCGAGTCCTGGGACGAACCGTTCCGCACCATGCCGAAGCTCGCGACGACCGACGTCCAGGCGTCGCTGCTGCGGTACGACGACGGGCGCATCCTCTTCTCCTCGCCGATGCACCCGGGCGCCAGGGAGGCCATGGGGATCCGCTCGTCCTACGACGAGGGACGCCGCTTCGAGACGTGGGACGAGGGCAAGGTCTTCCACTGGGGGCCGTCGGCGTACTCGGACATGGTGCGCCTCGACGGCGACGAGGCGGCCCTGATGTACGAGGCGGGCGACGTCTCGCCGTACGAGCAGATCCGGTTCGCGCGCTTCGACGAGTCGTACCTGGAGACGCCGAACGGTCCGCCGCCCGGTGTCCCCGGGCCTCCGGCGCCCGGCCCGGCGACACCTGACACGTCGCCGTACCGCAACCAGGCGTTCGTCCGCGGCGGCGCGCAGACCACCGGCGGGCGGTTCGGCGGCGGACTGGCCCTTGACCGGGTGGACGACCGGGTGGAGGTGCCTTTCGACGACTCCATCGACCTCGGCGCGAAGGACTTCACGCTGACGTCATGGATCAGGTATTCGGAGACGACCGGCGCGCACACGATCCTCTGGTTCCACCGGGTCGACAGGGGCACGAACCCGCCGGCGTTGTGGTTGCGGGCCGAGCCGGCGAGCAACCGCATCCGGGCGATCCTCGCCGTCGACCGGTTCGACGTGACCGTGCAGTCGGCGAGCGCGTACAACGACGGGCAGTGGCACTTCGTGGTGCTCCAGCGGACAGGCGGCGAGCTGCGGCTCCTGGTGGACGGCCAGGAGGTCTCGTCGGCGGCGGCGCCGGCCGGTTCCGTGACCCTCGGCAAGGAGTTCGGGGTCGAGGGCATCCACGTCGGGCAGCGGCTGGACGGCGCGGACCGCTTCCGCGGGACGATGGACGAGGTACGCGTCTACCGGCGCGCGCTCACCGCCGCCGAGCTGGACCTGATCCGGCAGCGGAACCTCCCCGTCGGCGGGAGGCTCGGGCTGCGGCTGCCGTTCGACCGCGTCGGCTGATCACCTTCACCGTGGGCGCCACCCCCGTGGACATCCTACGTCCCCGGACCGGTGGCGCCCGCGAACGAGCGGCGAACGAACGACGTGCGCCCGGTGGCCGCACCATGTAATGGGCGTAAAATCTGCCGCACCGCCTGGCCCACGGGGACCGAGAGGTGGGATGTTCGACACGAGGTCTTCGACGAGCCTGGAGGCAGCATGCCCACGCGTGACGGCGCGTCGCTGCAGGAGCGCATCGTCGCCCTGATCCACGAGCGCGGTCTGGCCCCCGGGGCGCCGATGCCCACGGAAGTGCAGTTGATGAACCTGCTCGGGGCGAGCCGCAACAGCGTGCGCGAGGCCGTACGAGCCCTGAAGGCGCTGGGCATCGTCGAGATCCGGCACGGACATGGGACGTTCGTCGGGCACGCGTCGCTCGACGTCCTGACCCCGTCGCTCGCCTTCCAGGTGCGTGCGGGCCAGGGCGGCGGGATCCGCGCGCTGCACGACCTGGTCGAGGTGCGCGAGCTGCTGGAGACGGGGCTGATCGGCCAGGTGACGCTCGACACCAGCCCCACCCGGCTCGCCGCGCTGGACGCCCTGGTCACCGGCATGGACCGCGACCGCGAAGCCGATCGGGCGTTCCACGCGCTGCTGTACGAGTCGTGCGGCAACGAGCTGGTGCTGCAGCTCATCGGGCTGTTCTGGGACGTCTACCACGAGGTCGAGCCGACGCTCGGGCCGCCGGAGGAGCGGACGGCGGAGATCGTCGTCAACCACCGCAGGATCGTGACGGCCCTCCGCGCCCGTGACCCCGAGGCCGCCCGGGAGGCGATGCGGCTGCACTTCCGCGACGTCAAGGCGCGCATCGCACGAGCGCAGGCCCGCCCGGTGTCCGCCCCGACCTGACCGCGCACAGGTGCGGGGGTCAGGAATCGTCCACGCGGAGCACGGCGCCGGGGTCGCGGCGGCGGCTCATGGCGGTGTGCGCGTACGCCCCCAGCGCGGCGCACAGCCCCAGCCCCGCCGCCAGCGCCACGGGAGTGAGCAACCCCGGCGCGGGTCCGGAGACCGGCAGGCCACCGGCGAACGCGGACACGTCCACGCCGGGCCCGAGCGCGGCAGGCAGGACGAGACCCAGGGCCAGGCCCACCGGCGCCGTGATGACCATGACGGGCAGCAATTCGAGCAGGGTCAGCCGCCGGGCCTGCCGGTCGGAGAGCCCGAGCGTACGCAGCAGCGACACCGCCCTCGCCCTCCCGGCGGCCCCGGCGACCAGCGACAGAACGATCGCGACCAGCGCGTACGCCCCCAGCGCCACCGTCACGACGACCATCGTCGTGCGGACCGTGCCCGTGAGCGGGTCGGCCTGGACGGTGGCCAGCGCGGCCTCCTGCGTCTCCACGGTGGCCGAGGGCACCAGCCGCGCCAGCTCGGCGGGCGGGATGTCGCCCTTGATCAGCAACGTGTTGGCGGCGGGCCAGGGCAGTACCGCGCGCGACACGAGGAGGAACTGCCCGCTGGAGTAGAAACCGGGCACCGCGTCGATGACCCCCTGGGTGGTCAGCCGCACCGGCGACAGCCACGTGAGCTCGAAGGTGCCGCGGTCTCCCAGGGCGGGCGAGAGCAGCGCGGACGTGTCCCCGGACAGCGCTGGCAGGCCGATGGGGGCGTCCTCGTTGACCCGCCGCCACTGATCGAGGTCGACGGCGACGGCGTACGGCTGCTCCCCCGTGGTCCTGATCTGGACCCGGCCCGTCAGCGCGGGCGCCACCTGCTCGACCCCGGGTGCCCGGCGTACCCGCTCGACGACGTCGGGCGGGATGTCCGCGGCCGTCGTCAGCTTGATCGGCGCGCCCACCTTCTGCCAGGACGCGAGCCGCTGCGTGGTGGTGATCCCGTCGTGGACGACCGCGGCGAACACCGACAGGCTCAGCGCGGGCAGCAGGATCAGCACCGCGAGCGCACCCGTGGACCGCCCTCTCGCCGCCCCGGCCAGCCCCAGGAACGGTACGGCCGCTCGCCTCCGCGCGGCCAGCCGGACGAGCAGCCGCAGCGGGTACGGGTAGCACCGCAACGTGATCAGCGCGGCCGCCAGCGCCAGTGCCACCGGGATCACCAGCAGGAACGGATCCTGCGAGGCGGTGCCGGCCGGCCCGCGGGTCCGCGACAGGTACGCCCCCGTCAGCGCGAGCACGACGACCAGCGCCCCCGCCGTCAACCGCCGCGCTGACGGCCTGACCAGGTCGGCACGGCGCTCCCGCAGCGGCGTGCGATGGGCGAGCACCAGGCGTGCCACGGCGAAGGACACGGCGGTGACGACCACGACCGCCGGTCCGAGGTGCACGATCGGCAGCGCGGGACCCGGCAGGAGGAACGACAGGGCGTACCCGGCCAGGGCCGCGGGCCCCACCGTGAGCGCGGTCACGGTGGCTCCGGCGGACGCCACCTGCCACAGCGAGGCACCGCGCGCCCGTGCCAGGGCGATCGTGCGCTCCAGCCGGTCGGTCATCAGCCGCAGCCCGAGCATGATCACGCCGAGCGCGACCGCCAGCAGGCCGCCGAGCACGAGGTACATGACGGTCCGCGCGGCGGACAGCCCGGTCAGGAAGCCGGCGAGCAACTGGGGCAGCCCGGTGACCACGCGGTAGCTGATGGCGCCCGTTCCCTGGACGTCGACCTGCCGCCGGAACTCGGCGACCGCGGCTTCGGCGCGTGGCGCGTCGAGGGCGCTCGCGGCCCCCGCGTCGAGGGGAAGCACCCAACGGTAGGCCAGGGTGCTCGCCTTGTCGGTGAGCGCGCTCAACGCGTCGTCCGACATCAGCGTCGTGGTGTGGAACTGCTCCGGACCGTCCGCCGGCACGACATGGGTGACGTGCAGGACATCGGCGTCGTGGCTCCAGGAGCGGCCGCCCGGGTCCTTGGGCCGGAAGACGCCGACGATCTTCGCGGCGGTGTGCACGCTCTCCCCCAGCATCCTGGTCTGGCCGACGCGCAGGCCCATCCTGGCCACGGCCTCCTCCACGACGCCCACCTCGATGACCGGGATGGTCGCGCCGCGGTAACGCATGGTGGAGGGCTTGCCGGGCGCGCGGCCTCGTACCCAGTCCACGCGCCGGCCGGCGTCGGACAGCCAGCCGAGGTTGACGAAGGTGCGGCGCGGCCCGACCGCCTCGTCGACGGGCGTGCGGAAGGTCTTGGCGCTGATGTGGCCGCCGCGCCCGATCAGGGGCCGCAGCGCCACCGGGAGGAGCCGGCGCCACTGTCGGGCCGCGCTCTCGAACTCCGCGCGTGAGTGCAGCTCACCGGCGGGCCTGGCGGGAGCCGCGGTGACGGTCAGGTCGGTCCGCACCGCGGCGGTCCCCGCGAGCGACCGGAGCAGCGCCTCGTCGAACGACGCCTGCATCGTCCTCGGCAGCCCGGCGACGAGCAGGCAGGCGACCACCGTCAGCACGACGAGCAGCGCCGACGTGCCCGCGTGCGCCCGGACGTTCAGGGGGATCGTCACCTCTCCTCCAAGGCCTGCCCCCGCCACATGCGCCGGGCCAGCACGGCGACGATCGCGACGAGCACCGCCGTCACCAGGGCCAGCATCCCGGCGACGGCCGCCCACGGGATGTGGAACAGCACGCCGGGCGTGACCGCCGACGCCTGCCCGGTCAGCACGACGCGCGGGACCACGAGGTTTCCGACGACCACGGCGAGCCCGGTGCCGGCCACGAGCGACAGGCCGATGACGAACGCCTGCTCCGTCGCCAGCATCCCGAACACCTGGCGCGGCCCGGTGCCCAACGCCCGCAGTACGGCGAACTCGGCCCGCCGCTGCCGCGCGGCGACCACGGCGTTCACCAGGAACCCGAGCACCGCGAACCCCAACGCCGCGGCGAACGCCAGGGTCAGCGCCCCCTGCAGCGCGCCGGCCAGCGGATCGTCGCGCAGTTTGGCCCCCAGCTCTCGCCGGTCGACCGCGGAGACGTCCCATTGGGGGTTGCGGCGCAGGATCTCCCGCGCGGGCGCGGTGTCGCCGGCGGCGAGCCACCATTCGGTGGCGGGCCGGGACGGTCGCGCCGCGGCCAGCTCGTACGCCTGCAGCGTCTCCCAGTCGGCGAGCACGGCCTCCTGGCCGGGATCGCTCGTCGGCATGCTCGTCACGATTCCGGCCACCCGGACCCGCATGACCCGCCCCGAGATGCGGACCGTCCCGCTCTCCCCGGTGTCCAGCTTGAGCGTGGCGGCCAGGCCCGACGTGAGCACCACGGGCAGCGGCCCGGGCTCCCCGGACGCCCCGGGCGCCCCCGGCGGCCCGAAGGCGATCACGCCCCGCGGGCCGGCGACAGCCCTGGCCACGGACACGTCCCGTCCGTCCGCGCTCAGCCCGGTCAGCCGCAGGCCTGCCTGCTCCCCGGTCAGCTCTCCGGCCTGCTCTCCGGCCACGAGGCCACGTACCGACAGCGGACAGGTGATCGCGCCGGCGCGCCCGGTCATCGGGGCCAGGTCGAGCTCGATCCGGTTGCCGCCCTCCCGCAGGTCGCCGAGCGGCAGGTCGTGCCACACGCCCAGCCCGTCGGAGAGCACCAGCCGGGCCGGCCCGGCGGCGCGCGACTCGACCCGCACGGTGAGGGTGCGCGGCCGTCCCGGCAGGTCCACCGCGCCCGTCCGGTCCCCGCGGAGGGCGGCGGACAACTGCGGGAGCGTCCGCGCCGACAGGTCGGGGCGCAGGCGGAACACCTCGCCGAGCCGGCCCGCGTCCAGGGCGAGCAGCAGCGCGCTCTCGCCGCCCACCCCGGTCGGCGCGCGGAAGGCGGGAGAGGCGGCGGTGACGCCGGGCAGCGCCGTGAACGCCGTGCCGCGGCCGAGCACCCCCAGCTCGGGCCCCTCGGGCGGCCCCGACAGGCGCAGGTCGGCGGACGCCTGGTGATCGGCCTGGTCACGTTGGCTGGCCTGCCAGGTGGAGGTGGTGGCCATGGAGACGACGCCGATCGCGATCGCCAGGGTCAGCAGCAGCGCGGGGCCGGCGTACGTGAGCGGCCGCCTGCTGACCTGCCAGGCGCCCAGCGCGGGGGCAAGACCGGGCAGGCGCGAGGTCAGCCGCTCGGCCTGCCGTGACACGCGCGGCACCAGCCGCAGCCCCAGCAGGCCGCCCGCGAGCAGGGCCAGCGCCGGGCCGGAGATGATCAGAGGGTCGATGCCGAGCCCGCCCGACGCCGTCGCGGTGACCGGCGCGCCGTAGCGCTGGAGCTGCCAGATCGCCAGCGCGGCCACCGCCAGCAGCGCCAGGTCCGCGCCCGCGCCCTGGATCAGTCCGCGCCGGCGACCGCGCCCGCGCGCCGACTGCTCCTCCACGTACGTGCGCCGCGCCCCCGCCACCGCCGGCAGCGCCAGCAGCACGGCCGCGGCCAGCGCCACCCCGGACGAGACGAGGAACGCGGCGGCGTCGGCCTGCGGCGCCAGCCGTACTCCCGAGTCACCGATCCAGGGCAGCATGCCGATCAGCGCGAGCAGCGGCGGCCCGAGGAACGGCGCCACGATCGCGCACGGCACCGCCACCAGCAGCGCCTCGCCGCCCGCCAGCGCCGCGAGCCGCGCCGAGCCCGCGCCGCGCGAGCGCAGCAGCGCCACCTCCATGCGCCGGTGGTCGGCGAGCAGCCGCGCGGTCAGCATCAGCGCGTACCCGGCCAGCAACAGCAGCTGCAGCACCGGGATCAGCATCGTGGAGCGGGCCACCAGGGACGCGGTGGCGAGCTGGGTGAGCAACTCGGGCAGGTCTGCGGCGGTCAGGCAGTTCGCGCAGCCGGCCGCGCGCAACCGCTCCCCCACCCGGCTCACGGCCTCGGCCAGCGGGCGCAGCCGCTCGGGCGTCAGCGCGCCGAGCTCCGGCTCGGCCACCCACAGGGCCCGCACCCCGGTGGCGAAGCGCGCGACGAACGTCTCCTTCGCCACCATCAGCGGCCCGTACGTGGTGTACTCGCCGCGCTCCACGCCCCGGCTCAGCAGCTCCTCACCGGCCCAGCGCTCGGCCACGGGGTCGTCGAGCCGGAAGACGCCCACGACGCGGACCCGCACGGGGTTCCCGTCGAGCCGCGCCTTCGTGACGAACTCCTCGCCCGGCTCGAACCCGGTGGCTTCGGCCGCCTGTTCCGAGATCGCCGCCTCGACGGCCTCCCCGCCGTTCCCCGGCCACCTGCCCTCGACCGGCCTGGCGTGCCGGCCGAGCCCGTCGTGGCTGCCGAACCGCAGCAGCTCCGGCAGTTCCTCGCCGTCCTGCCCCGGCATGACGTACGAGTCCGAGCGCAGGCTGGTGGTGACGGCCGGAGGCGCTCCGTAGGCCGCGGCGAGCTCGCCGCGTACCATCCGGTCGTACCGCGGGAAGGTCTCGGCGTCGACCTGGGCGCTGATCGTGGTGGTCGTCTGCCCGTACGAGGCCGTCTCCATCGCTCTGCGCACGCCCGCGCCGGCGATGGCGGAGGCGTACATCGTCAGCGCCACCAGCGCGGTCGTCGTCAGCAGGATCGAGCAGAACGCGGCCAGGAGGAGCAGCGGTTCGCCGAGCGCCCGCTTGACGACCAGCGGCCCTCGCATGCCTGCTCTCCTTCCCCGACCATCACACCATCGGTGGCCCGGTGGGGCCGGGGCAAGAGTGCCGGCGCACCTGATACGCGCACGTGATCAACGAGCCGCCGGATCCCGCCCGGCGCCGGCTCAGCGGTGGCCGCGGCGCTGGACGTACAGGCGGTGGCCGCGCGGGCCGGTCCATTCCAGCCGGACGACCCCGGCCACGGCGGCCTCGTCCCTGCGGGCGGGGTCGGCCCAGTAGCCGAAGCGCGGGTTGCGGAAGAACGTCGCCCAGAGCCGCCCGCGATGGTCCTTGAAGATGTTGTTGTGACCGGCGCCGACGCCCATGGTCCACCGTTGCGAATAGGGCCCCTCGAAGCGGTCGGCGACGGCGACGACCGCGTCGTAGTGGTACTGCTCACGGCCCTCGCCGGCCGGCTCGTAGGCGTGGCGGGTGGTGCCGTCGGGGTTGGCCGACCTGCGGTTCCAGGCGGCGTGCAGCAGGAGGTACTTTCCCCCGTGCTTGAACACGTACGCGCCTTCGAGGTACGGCTCCGGCGTGTACGGCGTCTGCCGGAACTCCGGCAGGCCGGTCACCGGGACGATGTCCTCCATGTCGTCCCTGAACCGGGCGTACAGGTTGTTGTGCAGCACCAGCCAGGCGTCGCCGCCCTCGGTGTAGATGCTGCCGTCGATGTGGTGGTACGCGCCGGGCTCGATGAAGTCCGGCCCGCCGTTCAAGGGGTCACCGAAGGGCTTGTCGTGGTTGCCCTCCACCAGCCGGTACGGCCCCTCGACCCCGCCCTCGCTCACGAGCATGAATGAGCCGACCTTCCGGGAGTGGTCGCCCATGCACGCCACGACGTACCACCTGCCGCGGAAGTGATGCACCTCCGGGGCCCAGGCGGCGGACCGCTTGCCGAACCGCTCGTCGTGCCAGTACTCCTGCCACGGGGCGACCACCACACGTCCCGGCCGGTTCTCGCCGGCGAACTCGGGCGACCACACCTTGCCCTGCTCGGCTCCGGGCCGGATGCGCGTGGTGTCGGCCAGCCTCCACGGCCCCCGCAGGTCGGAGGCCACCCAGACGAAGATGCCGTCGTTCCACGGGGCCGGCCCCTGCTCGCCGGCCGCCCGGGTGGTGCCGGTGGCGACGTAGACCGGGCGGCCGCCGACGACGAAGCAGTTCACGTAGGTGTCCCGCATCCAGACCCGTTCGAGCTCCCTGTCGCGGGGGCGCAGTTCGAGCGGGAGCAGGAAGGAGTTGTCCGGACGCGGCCACAGGTCCGGGCGGGTGTCGGCGAGGCCGTAGGGCTCGGGGTCGGGCCAGTTGGGCGGGTGCCTGCGCATGGAGGCGGCCTCCGCGCTCGCGGGCAGCGCCGCCGTCCCCAGTACGCCCGCGGCTCCGGCCAGCAGGAACCTACGGTCCACGTGCGATGCGTCCTCGGCGTCGGTCATCGGTCATGTCCTCTCGCGTCGGCCTCTGTTCGGCGGCCGGTCGCGCGTGGCGGCCCGGGGACGAGGTCCCTGGCGCCGTGGCCGCGCGATAGGGCCGCCGATGTGCGGCATGCGGGAAGTCTGCCGAAGACATCTGAATTAGGTCAATAAGTCGGAAGAAATACACCAAGAACGCGAGCGCCGGGTCACCGGCGTCCGAGGGGCACCACGCCGGGCTAGCCACGTTCGAGCGTGAGCAGCGGCTCGGCGAACTCGGGCGCCGGCGCGCCGGGATCCAAGGCGACGAACCGCTCCAGGCGGCGGAAACCCTCCTCCAGCTCGTCGGGGCTGAGCTGGGCGAAGAACGAGAGGGTGCGCAGGCGCAGCCGTTCGAGCATGTCACCGCGGGTGCCGGGGGACGGCTCGGTCACCGTACAGAAGCCGGCGACGCGCCAGCCGTCCGACGTGAACATCTCGATGACCTCGTGCAGCGGCTGGAACAGCGCGGCGTCCACCTCGAAACCGCGGTGGAAGTGCTCAAGCCACCACGGGCGGGGATGGTGGTCGCTGAAATTGGCGCGCAGGAGCAGCCGCCCGCCCGGCCTGAGCACCCTGCCGAGCTCCACGACCGCCCGCGGCTTGTCCTGGACGTGGTGCCAGGCCAGGAACATGAGAGCGTAGTCCGCGCTGCCGGGCGGCACCGGCAGGTCCTCGGCGAAGCCTGCCAGATAGCGCACGTCGGGATGCGGGGACTGCGCCTGCGCTATCTCGCGCATGCGGGCCGCCGGCTCGACGCCGGTGACCGGGCCGAACGTCCGCGCCAGCGCGGGGGTGAACCTGCCGGTCCCCGAGCCGACGTCGAGCCCCGTCAGCGGACGCCGCTCGGGCAGCGCCGCCGTGAAGGCCGTGAGCCAGGTACGCAGTTGCGGCCCGGAAAGCGCCCGGCCGCGCGCGTAGTCCTGGTACTGCTCCGTGTCGTAGTCGATCCGTCTCACAGCAACCCCCGCACCGGTCGGCTGACCATCGATCCGATGTATCGACCTGATACATCGGGACGATATGTCGTGACACGTCATACCGCAAGGGGCCGTCGGCGTGGAGACCCGTCAGGCTCGCGGACGAAGCGCAGTGAGCCGGGGACGTCACGCGACCCGTGGAACCCGCCGGAGGTGATGCCGCCGTTGCCGCGCGAGGCTCCCTAGCTTGCGAGGTACCCGCCGCTGGCGTCGGGGTCGTGGCCCACGGCGCCGTCCACCTGGGTCGACTGGTGGGCGGTGAACCCCCGGCCCGACGGGTCCTCGCCGGTCTGGGCGCCGAAGAACGACAACGTCGACGAGATGGTCGAGCGCGTGGCCGCGGGGGCGGCGGTGTGCATCGGGGCCCGCTCGATGGCGGAGTACCACGCGGATCCCGAGCTGACGTGGTTGCCCATCGCCGACGTCGAACCGCTCCGGACCGCCCTGGCGTGGCCGAAGGGCACGGTCAGGCGCGTACCACCGCCACCGGGCACCGGGCGTGGTGCAGGACGCCCCGGCTGACGGAGCCGAGCAGCATCGAGCCCAGGAAACCGCGTCCGTGCGAGCCCACCACCAGCAGGTCGGCATGTCCGGACGCGTCGGTGAGCGCGTCCACGGGATGCGTGGACCGCGTGTCCTCCATGATCTTCACCTCTGGATGGCTCCGCGCGAAGGCCGCCAGCCGGTCGCGTACGACGCGGTGTTGCGCCGTACGGATCTCGTCCATGTCGTAGGCGATCACCGGTGCGTACGCGTGCACGGGCAGCTGCCAGGCGTGCACCGCGCGGAGGGTGGCTTCCCGCAGTTCCGCCTGCCGGAAGGCGTAGGCGAGCGCGGGCTCGCCCTCAGGCGTGTCGTCCACCCCCACGACGATCTCCCCGCGGGCCGGGCGGCTCTCGCCGCGCACGACCACGACGGGGCAGCGGACATGCCCGGCCACGTACGTGCTGACCGAGCCGAGCAGGGCGCCGGCGAAACCGCCGAGGCCGCGGCTGCCCACCACGATCTCGGTGGCGTCGTCGGCCTGCTCCCGCAGGACCACGGCGGGCCCGCCCTCGACGATCCGGGTGGTGACCTCGACGGTGGGCCGGCGCTCGCGAACGAGCTCCTCCGCTTCGCTCAGGATTCTCCGCCCCTCGCTCCACAGCAGCTCGGGCAGGCCGATATTCGAGTATCTGCCGATCGGGTACGGCCCCGGATCCACCGCGTGCACGATCCGCAGCGGCACCCGCATGCGGAAGGCGTCGTCCGCCGCCCATTCCACGGCGGCTCGTGAGGCTACGGAGCCATCCACTCCTACGATGACCATGACCTGTGCTCCTTTCGTCGCGCTTCCCTCGGGCCTCGCCGGCACCCGCCGGGCTCAGCCCCGCGCTGGCAGCACCGGCTCCAGGGTGGTGTCGGGGCCGACACGGGGCCTGCGGTCCCCCGCCGGCAGGTCGCCACGTGCCGGTCCGACTGCTCCCGCCGGCCGCACGACCAGGACGCGGCTCATCACCTTTCGCGCAGTCAGCTCATCGATGCCCATGACTCCTCCTCGACCTGCCGGTCACCCCACGACCTCGCACAGGAGTCCTTCGACGCCCGGCCTCGTGATCAGCTGCGGGTGGGCTTCGCCGGACGGGTGGCCATGACACTCACCTCCACAGGTCTCATGCCCAGCGCGTCAGGAAGCAGGCGGCCTGGTCAGGGCCGAGGTGGAACGCGACGATGGTCTGATGTCCGGAACGTGGCCGGGTCCCGCAGACGCCCGGCGTCCCCGCTCGACCGGGTTGGAGGAGATGGTTGGGCACCAGGCCGGCGACGCGGCGGGGACGGCCACGGACGGCCTGCTCGTGGCGCTGTTCGCGTACGCCGAGGGGATCGAGGCCCATCTGATGGGCCTCGACCGGGATGCCCTGTCGCCGGCCCGCCGGCTCGGCTTCGACCACGTCTGGACCCGTACGTCGCTTCCGCCGCTGCGCTGGGACGCCCGGCGCTGACCCCCTTCGGTCAGGCGAGCGACGGGAACTATGGCTCATTGATCACTGATGACGTAAAAAGCCGATATGAGAACGTTTGCACGCCGTTTATCCTCACTGTCGGCTGCCGTCGTCGTCGCGACCGCCCTCGCCTCGGCCCCGGCGACCGCCGAAGCCCCGGGCGACGGGCCGGCCTTCACGGTGCTCTCGTCGCGCCCGCAGGTCGTGTCCGCGGGGAACGCCCTGGTCCGCCTCGACATCCCGGACGACCTCTCCGCCAAGAAGGTACGGGTGAAGCGCGGCGGGACGGACGTGACCGCGAGCTTCCGCGCCGTCGACCGGGGCCGGGCCCTGGAAGGACTGGTGACGGACCTGCGGACCGGGCGCAACGTCCTCACCGCGACGGCGCGTGGCGTCCGGGCGGCGCGCATCGTTCTCGACAGCCATCCGGTCACCGGGCCGGTGTTCTCTGGGCCGCACGAGCAGCCGTTCGTCTGCGACACCGAGGCGTTCACCACGGTGACCGGGGACAAGCTCGGCCCGCCGGCGGACGAGAACTGCTCGATCACCACCCGCGTCGACCAGGTGTACCGCACCACGGCCGGGAAGTTCGCGCCGCTGCCCGCGGACCAGGCCCGCCCGGCCGATCTCGCCTGGACGACGACGAGCGCCGGCCGCCGGGTGCCGTACATCGTGCGCGTGGAGACCGGCACCGTCAACCGGGCCGTCTACGAGATGTCGATGCTGGCCGACCCCGAGGCCGGCGAGCCGGATCCGTGGCGGCGCTCGCCCGGCTGGAACGGCCGGCTGATCTACACCTTCGGCGGCGGCTGCTCCGGCGGCTGGTACATCCAGGGTCGCAACACCGGCTCCGTGATGGACGACAGGATGTTGCGCCAGGGGTACGCCGTGGCGTCGTCGTCGCTGAACGTCTTCGGCAACAACTGCAACGATCTCCTCGCCGGCGAGACGATGAGCATGGTCAAGGAACGGTTCATCGAGGCGTACGGCGCTCCCAGGTTCACCATCGGCTGGGGATGTTCGGGCGGATCGTACCAGACGCACCAGATCGGCGACAACTACCCCGGCCTGCTCGACGGCATCGTCTCCGGCTGCAGCTTCCCCGAGGTCGGCTTCGCCACGGTCAACACCATCACCGACGCGCGCCTGCTCGACCACTACTTCCGCGAGGTCGCGCCCGGCGCCTTCAGCCAGGAGCAGCAGCAGGCCGTCTCCGGCTTCGGACGGTGGGAGAGCATCGCGAACCTCGCCGGGGGCGGCGGCCGGATCGACCCGCGGATCTTCTGCCCGGACCAGCTCCCTGAGTCGTCGCGCTACCACCCGGACAACAACCCGGCCGGCGCCCGGTGCGACGTGTACGACCACACCGTGAACGTCTACGGCCGCGATCCGCAGACCGGGTTCGCCCGCCGTCCGCTGGACAACACCGGCATCCAGTACGGCCTCGGCGCCCTGCGCGACAAGGCGATCACGGTCGAGCAGTTCCTCGACCTCAACGAGGGGATCGGCGGCTTCGACGCCGACGCGAACCACGTGCCGGAGCGCACGGAGGCCGACCTGGCCGCGACGCGGGCGGCGTACCGGAGCGGGCGGCTGCTCAACGCGGGCGCCGGCCTGGCGCGCATGCCGATGATCGACTACCGCGCCTACACCGACGACGCGGCGGGCGGGGACATCCACATGCGCTTCCACTCGTTCTCCACCCGGGAGCGGCTGCGGAAGGCGAACGGCACCCACGCCAACCAGGTCATGATCGTCGAGGACAACCGGTACGGCGGGTTCTCGCTCAACAGCCCCGTCCTGCTCGACGCGCTGACACAGATGGACCGGTGGCTCACCGCGATCGGCGCCGACCACCGTCCCGGCCGCCCGCTCGACAAGGTGGTGCGGAACAAGCCACGCGAGCTCACGGACGCCTGCTGGACCCGCGACCCCGAACCCCGCGAGATCACCGAGCGGCAGGTCGCGGGCAACGGCACGACCGCCTGCAACACGCTGTACCCGGTGTGGACCTCACCGCGGCTCGTCGCGGGCGGCCCGATGGCAGGCGACGTCGTCAAGTGCCGGCTCCGGCCGGTCGATCCCGCCGAGTACGGGACTCCTCTGACGGAGCTTCAGCTCGACCGGCTGCGGAAGCTCTTCCCCGGCGGGGTCTGCGACTGGGACGCGCGAGGGATCGAGCAGCAGGGCCTCGCCGGCACCTGGCAGTCGTTCGGATGAGGTGAGTACGGCCCACCGACCCCGGGGCGCCCTTCCACGCCGGCGCCCCGGCCCCGTCCCGGGACGCCGAGGCGTCCGGGCCGGTTCATGGGTGCCTGGTCACCGTCAGCATGTGGTCGGCGCCACGCTGGAACTCGAAGGCGACCCTGCGCGGCGCGCACGTCAGCCCTTCCGCGCGCAGGTCCTCCCCCAGCGCGTCCAGAAAGCCGACGGGCTCCCCGTCGCCCATGCGGACCAGCGGGAAGATCCGCACCTCTCCCCTGCTGACCCGGCTCATCTCCATGATCGCCGCGCGGTGCCACTCCCGGTCCAGGTGATCGGCCCACGTGAACAGCAGGTGGGAACAGAGCACCAGGTCGGCGCTGTCATCGGCGAACGGGAGGTGCGGCAGGCCGGCCGCGACGTAACAGCCGGGGCGCTCACGCAGATCGGCGATGAAGTCCCTGCGTGCGTTGAGGCGCAGGTCGCGGCGGCGTTCCGTCGAGCCGTACCAGTCCCACACGAACCTGTCCGCGTTCGCGTCGATCATCGCGTCACACTGGTCCAGGTCGGCCTGCAGCCGGTCGGCGAGGACGCCGGCGCCGTGCGCGTAGAGCGGGTCCACCGCCGTGGTGCGGGCTCCCCTGACCCTGGCCCCGGCGACGAAACCGGACGCCCCGCCGGCGCAGTCGAGGATGACGCCGTCCAGGTCACGGTCGTCGATCGAGAACATCGCCCGGTATTCGGCGAAGGAACGGGACGACATGATGATGTCCGCCTGGTTCACGACCTTCCCCCAACGCCAGTACCGCCGCGTTTCTGCGAAGACCCTAGCAAGCCGCCACATGGCGCCCGCGGTCCTGGGCGAGCGACCGGGCGCCGGCGTTGTGACATTCGTCAGGGTTCGGCGGGCGGAGCGTCCGGTTAGGGTGGGGCGCATGAAGGGTCGGCTGTGGACCTCCCTCTATCTCGTCGTCCTGGTGTGGCCGGTGCCCGGGTTCCTGGCGTCCGGCCCTTCCGGCGTCATGGCCGGGCTGATGGTCGTCGGTCTGGCCTGCTTCGTCGCCCTCTACTTGCGGGTCGTGTGGACCGCGCTGGACCGCCCGCACCGCAACGCGACCCCGTACAGCCTGATCCTGCTCTTCATGGTCGCGGCCGCGATGGTACCGGTATTGGGCGAGATGTGGGTGTTCGCGACGTCGTACTTCCTCGTCACCGCAGCGGCCACGGCGCTGCCCGCGCGGGCTCTGCCGGCGGTGGGCGGGGCGGTGGTCGTGGCCATCCTGCCCGCCCTCGTGCTGCTCGGCAGGTCGCCGGCCGAGTTCTGGTGGATGCCGCTGCAGACCGTCGTCTTCACCGTGGCCATGCGTGCCTTTCTCCAGCTCAACGCCGCGAACAAGGCACTGAGCGAGGCCAACGTCGAGGTCGAGCGGCTGGCCGTGGACAACGAGCGCCTGCGCTTCGCCCGCGACATGCACGACCTCCTCGGTCACAGCCTGGCCGTGATGACGGTGAAGAGCCAGCTCGCGGCCAGGCTCGCCACCGCCGACCCCGAACGGGCCAGATGGGAGATGGAGGAGGTCGAAGAGCTCTCCCGGCAGGCGTTGTCCGACGTGCGTGAGGCGATCGGGGGCTACCGGGAGCCGTCGCTGCGCGGAGAGCTGGACGGCGCCCGTCGCGCGCTCGACACCGCGGGCGTGCGGCTGGACGTGACGGCCGGCCCGCTCCCCGCCGACGCCGAGCCGGTCCTGGCGTGGGTGGTCAGGGAGGCCACGACGAACGTCGTCCGCCACAGCGGCGCCCGCCACTGCCGCATCCGCCTCGGCGTCGAGGACGGGCAGGCGTACGCGGAGGTGTACGACGACGGCCGCGGGCCCGCGGACCCCCCGGAGCCCGCGGACGCCTGCGGCAACGGGCTGCGCGGGCTCGCCGAACGCGTCCACGTGGCGGGCGGCGCCCTTCACTACGGGCCCGCAGAGGGCGGAGGCTTCCTGCTGACCGCCAGGCTGCCCACATTCGACGAACACGACGGGCAGGCCGGGCAGGCCGGGCACGGTGAACGCTGGGAGCGCGGCCGGCGGGTGGACGTGGCGGAGGTGACGTGATCCGTGTCCTGCTGGCCGACGATCAGCACCTCGTACGCGAGGCGCTGGCGGCGCTGCTCGGCCTTGAGCCCGATCTCGAGGTCGTCGGCCAGGTCGGCCGCGGCGACGAGGTGGCGGGCGCCGTCGCCCGGTTCCGTCCGGACGTCGTGCTGCTCGACATCGAGATGCCGGGCCTCGACGGTCTCAGCGCCGCGGCCGGGCTCACCGGCGAACGTGTGATCATCCTGACCACCTTCGGCCGTCCCGGATATCTGCGGCGGGCCATGGACGCCGGCGTCTCCGGCTACGTGGTCAAGGACGCACGGGCCGGGGAACTGGCGGACGCCGTCCGGCGGGTGCACGCCGGGGAGCGGGTGTTCGACCGCAAGCTCTCCGCCGCCAGCCTCTCCGCCGGGGCGAACCCGCTCACGGGCCGCGAACGCGACGTACTGCGCGCCGCCACCGAGGGCGGCACCATCGCCGACGTCGCCCGCCGTCTCTACCTGTCCGACGGCACCGTGCGCAACTACCTGTCGTCGGCGATCGGCAAGCTCGGCGCGCGCAACCGGGCGGAGGCGGCGCGTGCCGCCGAGTCGAAGGGCTGGCTCTGAGCGGCGGCCCTGAGCGGCGGCCCTGAGCGGCGGCCCTGACGAACGTCACTACCGGCCACGCCCTGGCCTGGCGAGGCTTGAGGCATGGGTAGACGTATCGCGCCCGCGCTCGGGCTCTTCCTGTTGTCGCCGCTGATCGGCGAGTTCCTGCTGGGCAACCTGCCCGTCACCATGGTGTTCGCGCTCATCGCCCTGGCCCCGCTGTACGGGGGCGGCGCGCTGCTCGTCCGTGAGCTGGCCAGGCGCCGGGGCGCCGGCTGGCCGGGCATCGTCCTGCTCGCCGTCGCCTACGCTCTCGTGGAGGAGGGCCTGGTCACGCGCTCCCTCTTCAACCCTGGTTACGCGGGGATGGACCTCACCTCGTACGCGTGGATCCCCGGCGTGGAGGTGAGCGCCTGGTGGGCGACGTTCGTGCTGGGCGGCGTGCACGCGGCGGGCAGCATCTGCGTCCCGATCGCGGTGGCGGAGTCCTTCGTGCCGGCCAGGGCGGCGGAGCCGTGGCTGCGTCTTCCCGGGCTGGTGATCGCCGGGCTGCTGTTCGTGGTCGGGGCGGTGGCCGCCGCCATGTTCGACCCGGCCGCGCACCAGCCCTCCCCCGCCCACGTCGCGGGCGTGATCGTACTGACCGGGCTGCTGGTCCTGCTCGGCCTGCGCCGCCGGCGCCCGGTCACCGGGCCGCGAGGACGGGCTCCGGGGCCGTGGCCGGTGCTCGGTTTCTCCCTGGCGGCCGGGGCGGTGTTCTGGCTGGCGGCCCTGGCGCTCGACATCCTGGGCGCGTGGCCGGTCGTGGCCGTGAACATCACCGTGTACGCCGCGGTCTGCGTCCTGGTGACCCGCTGGTCCCGGCGGCCCGGGTGGGGAGCGGCCCAGACGTTCGCGCTGGCGGCCGGCGGCGTGCTCACCTACGCCTGGCACGGCTTTCCGCAGCCTCCCGCCGTACCCGTGGAACCGGCGATCGACCTCGCGGGGAACACCGTCTTCGCGCTGGCCGCAGTCGCGCTGCTCTCCGTGGCCGGGGCGCGGCTGCGCTCACCGCGGCTCGCCCGCCGGGAGCGAGCCTCGATGGAGGGATCTCCATGAACGCCGTGTGCCCCTGGATATAGTCACACCGTGTTCACGCTTCGTTCCTTGGCGGAACGTTCGTCCCTCAGCCTCACGGTGCTGGTCGAGGGCAGGCCGGGCGCGATGGACGAGCCGGTCGCCTGGGTGCACAACACCGAGCTGCCGGACCCGTCCCCTTACGTGCGCGAGGGGGAGCTGACGAGCGGAAGCAGGCGCTGGTCGGCATGGTGCGCCGGGGCGACGCGCTGGCCACGGCCATCTCCCGGGGAGCCGGCGCCGGCGGGGTGCTGAACGTTCTGCGGCGTGACTACGACCTGCCCCTCGCGGTGGTCGACAGGATGGCCCGCTCGCTCGGGACGGCATTCCTGTCGGCCGACATCCCGGCCACAAGCACGATCACACGCGAACTGCTCGGCTGGCGGCCCACCGGCCCCACCCTGCTGGAGGACATCGCCGCGGGCCACTACGACCAGCCCTGAACGATGCCGTCAGGCGTCGAAACGGCGGCGGGCCCCCTCGATGTGACCGAGGTGTTCCTGGGTCCAGTCGCACATCAGGTCGACCGTCGCACGCAGAGCCCGGCCCGGCGCGGTGAGGGTGTACTCGACGCGCGGCGGCACGGTGGGGTGCACCTTCCGCTCGGCCAGGCCGTTGCGCTCCAGCATGCGTAGGTTCTGGGTGAGCATCTTGTGGCTGATCCCCTCGACCTCGTCCCGCAGCTCGCTGAAGCGCAGGGTCCGCTCACCGAGAGCCTCGATGATCAGCAACGCCCACTTGTTGGCCACATCCGAGAAGATCTCCCGCGCCAGCGAGTCCGCGCGCCTCAGGTCCAGGTCGTCGGACGAACCCTCGAACTGCTTGGTCACCATCACGTTCCCCAGTCACCCAGAAGTGCGTTCTTCCACGTCAGCCGACACTCTCCTATGGTTTCCCGGTAACCGCAAGAGAGCACGGGCGTCCCGGGCACCCGGGCACCCGGACAAGGGGGCGTACGCCATGGCCATCACCCTGATCGATCCCGTCGGACTGCCCGAGATCGACGTCTACCGGCAGGTGTCGATCGCGTCGGGATCGCGGCTGGTCTTCGTCGCCGGGCAGGTCGCCTGGGACGCCGACGGAATCACGGTCGGCGAGGGCGACCTCGCCGCGCAGGTCGAGCAGTGCTACCTCAACATCGCCACCGCCCTGGCCGGCGCGGGCGGTTCCTTCGGCGACGTGGCGAAACTGACCGTCCACGTCGCCGGCTGGGCCCCGGACAAGATGCCCTCGCTCCTGGAGGGGATCTCGCGAGCGGCCGCGAGACTGGGGGTCACCCCGGTCCCGCCGGCCACGCTGCTGGGGGTCGCGGCGCTGGACGTACCGGAGCATCTGGTCGAGGTCGAAGCCATCGCGGTCCTCGACTGAGCGCGGATCCCGCCGCCTGGCACCTGGCCGCGGCCGGGCGCGCACGACGTCCGGCGCGGGCCGGCCGTGACGCGGTCCCGGTCTGGGCGGCTCCGGTCAGGTGAGGCCGGCGTCGTGGGCGAGGAGCGCGATCTGGGTGCGGTTGTCCAGGTCGAGCTTGGTCAGGATGCTGGAGACGTGGGCCTTCACCGTCGTGATGCCCATGGCGAGGTCGGCGGCGATGTCGGCGTTCGTCCGGCCTTGGGCGATCGCCAGCGCCACCTCCCGCTCGCGCGGCGTGAGGGCGGCCAGCGCGGAGCGGGCCCGTTCGTACGCCCCGGCCTGGGCGACGGTGCGCTCCATCAACCGCCGGGTGATGCCCGGGGACAAGATCGGGTCTCCCTCGGAGACCCGGGTGATCGCCTCCACGATCTGCGGCGGCGCGGTGTCCTTGAGCAGGAACCCGGCGGCGCCGGCGCGCAGCGCGTGCAGGACGTTCTCGTCGGTGTCGAACGTCGTCAGCACGATGACCTCGGGCGGCCGGGCGCGGGCGCGCAGCCGGCGGGTGGCGGTGATGCCGTCCACGCGCGGCATGCGCAGGTCCATCAGGACGACGTCGGGGGCGTGGGCGTCGGCCGCCGAGATGGCCTCCTGCCCGTCGGCCGCCTCGGCGACGACGGAGATACCGCCCACGCCGTCGAGCATCATGGACAGCCCGGCGCGGACCAGGGCGTCGTCATCGACCAGCAACACGCGGATCACGCGGGCCATAGTAGCCGGGCCCGCAACCGGAACTCTCCTTCGGTGCTCTGGTGGTCCAGCTCCCCGCCGGCCAGGCGTACCCGCTCGGTGAGCCCGACGAGGCCGAGCCCGCTGCCCGGCGCGAGGGCGGGCGTGCCCGCCGGGGGCAGCGGGTTGCGCATGTCGATCAGGAGGGGCGTGCCGGGAGCGCCGCGCAGCAGCAGCTCGACCGGCCGGCCGGGCGCGTGCTTGCGGGCGTTGGTCAGCCCTTCCTGCACGACGCGGTACGCGGTCTGCGACGCCACCGCCGGCAGGGCGGCGACGTCGGCGACCTCCTCGCGCAGGCGTACCGTCTGGCCGGCTTGCTCGGCCTCGGTGATCAGGCCAGGCAGGTCGGCCAGGTCCGGCCGGGGCGCGAGCTCGTCCGGGTCGTCGTCCTGCTCGTGCAGCAGGTTGATCACCTGGCGCAGCTCCTCCAGCGCCTGGTGCACACCGGCGCGGATCACCCCGGCGGCCCGCCCGAGCTGTTCCGGTGAGGAGTCGGGGCGGAACTCCAGCGCCCCGGCGTGGGTGGCCACCAGGGACAGGCGGTGGGCCAGCACGTCGTGCATCTCCCTGGCGAGCCGGCGGCGTTCGCCCATGCGGGCCTCGGCGACGCGCCTGCCCTGCTCGGCCTCGGCGCGGTGAGCGCGCTCGCGCAGGGATTCGAGCAGGGCTCGGCGGGAGCGCGCCAGCGCGCCCCAGCCGAGCAGCGCGCCGTAGGCGGAGGAGATCAGCAGCAGCCACCAGCCGAACGAGATGCCGGAGTTCGGCCGCCACAACCCCTGGACGACGTGGGCCGCGATGCCCGCCGCCGTCACCGCCGCCGCGACGGGGAACCGCCTGCGCCGGGCCACCTGGAGCGCCCCCATCGAGGCCGCGGGCGTGGCCACCGGGGAGAGCGTGGCCAGCAGGGTGGCGGTCAGCGCCCCCGAGACCGGCCAGCGCAACTGCGCCGCCGCGGCGGCCAGGCTCACCGCCGCGACCGCGAGGTCCAGCCCCCAGGTGGGCCGGCCCGCCAGGCTCCACAGTGACACCGCGGTCAGCACGCCCATGACGAGGAGCACGGCGGCGACCGCGCCCAGGTGCGGAGGTCGGTTCTCACTCACCGGCCCAGGCTATGGTCCGGTACGGCGGCGCCATCACCTACCAAAGTCGGACCCGTACCCCACGGGTGGAGGACGCCCGCGCCCGCCTGGTCGGCCCGGCCCGCCACGCGCGGAAGCCCTGGAGCGGGGCCGTGCGGCCGTACGGTCCCGCGGTCCCATGGTGCCCGCCGCCTGCTCGCCGCAGGCTGCGGTCACGGGAAAAGGAGGTGCCGGTCCGGCGGCCCCCGCCTACGCTGGCGCGCAGGCAGGCCCGCTCCGGCGCATGGGAGGTCCCCGTGGTGCACGACCGCCTCGCGTCGCTGGATTCGCCGCCCGGCTACCTCTTCCGCCCCTGCCGGGGCGGCGGCGACCACGCCGCGATGGCCGCCGTACGGCAGGGCTGCGCGGCGCTGGACCGGATCGACGCCCGGTCGGTGGTCGAGGGGCTTCCCACGGCAGCCGAGATCGCGGCGTCGTGCGCCGCGCCGGCCGACCCGTCCGGTGACCGCGTCCTCGTGGAGCACGCGGGTGACGTCGTCGGCTACGCGACGGTCACGTGGTGGGAGGAGCAGGACGGGACGTGGCTCTACCTGCACCGCGGCCACTTGCTGCCCGCGCACCGCGGCCGGGGCGTCGGCTCCGCCATGCTCGGCTGGGCCGAGAGCAGGATCCGCCGGCTCGTACGGCAGCACGGCACCGCGCGCACGGCCGTGTTCGGCGCGAACGCCACGGACCACGAACACGAGGCGACGGCGTTGCTCGCCGGCGCCGGGTACCGGCGGGTCTTCAGCCTGGTGGAGATGGAACTGCCGGACCTGCGCGACCTGTCCGCGAGCGGGCGGCCGCCGGACGGCGTGCGGGTCGGCGCCCTCGTACCTGACGCCTTCCAGGCGGCGTGGGAGACGGTGACCGGCTCGTACGCGGAGGCCGCCTTCACCGGGAGGTGGACGTTCGAGAGCTTCCTCGCCACCGCCGACCCGGCCTGCTGGCGGGGCGCCTGGGCGGGCGACCACCTGCTCGGCGTCGCCCTCTGCGTCGTGCGCCGGCGGGCCGGCGTGGTGGTGGGCGAGGTCGAGGAGCTCAGCGTACGGGCGCGGTCGCGGCGTCGGGGAATCGGGCGGGCCCTGCTGCTGGACGGCTTACGGTGCCTGCGGGCGCACGGAGCCGAGACCGCCCGGTTGTTCACCGGCACGGCGAATCCGCACCGCTCCTACGACCTCTACGAGAGCGCGGGCTTCGTACGCCGGACCGAGCACGTCCGCTACCGCAAGCCGGTCGGCCTTTCTCCGGGCCCGCCGACGCCGCCGTCACCGCCCGCCCCGGACGCGTGAAGCAGCCTCAGCCGCAGGCCTTCGCCGTGGTGCCGCTGCCCTTGTTGGTGCGGCCGATCCCGTTCGACACCGTGGCCGAGGCCTTGGCGCAGACGCCGCTGGGAGCGTAGACCATGTCGCCCCAGTGGCGGCCGCCGTTGCCCGCGCGGTAGGTGAAGGATATGTTCTTCTTGCTGGTGAAGACCGTGATCTGGCCGGTGCCGTGCTTGGACACCTTCGCCTCGCCCCAGTTGGTGCCGCAGCGGCGGGAGTAGTAGAGCTTGACCGTGCCGAGGCTGTCGCCGATCTCGTTCTTCAGCGAGGCCTTCTTCCCGGTGTAGACCTTGGAGGCGGCGCAGCCGCTCTTGTAGGGGTCCTTGCCGTCGTAGGCATGGGCGCTCGCGGGGCCGGCGCTCAGCAGAATCGTCGAGATCGCCGCCGCGGACACCGCGACCGCCGCTACCTGGATTTTCATGTCGGACATACTCCTTCGGAGTGGTTGTGGTGGAGGCTCGCCTGCAGCCGGCGCTCAGCAGTCCTTGGTGATCCTGGTGAGGTTCTCGGCCAGGCCCTTCCTGAACTTCTTCTTGCCCTCGGTCCCGCCGTTCGTGGCGAGACACTCCTTCCGCGTCCCCGCGGGACCCTTGAAGTGCAGCTCCGCGTACACCCGGTGGGAGCAGTGGTTGTTGAAGTAGACCGTCGTGGAGGAGTTGCCGTCCTTCCAGGAGTAGTTGGTCTTCCTTCCGGTGGGACGTACACAGGTGACGCTGTCGCGCTCGACCGCCTGGGCGAGGGCCGCGCCCGCCGTCGCCGCCGTCGCGGGTGCGGCGGGCGCGGACAGCATTGCCGTCGCGGCGCCGCAGGCCGCCAGGGCCGACGTCAGCTTCGTGACCCGCATTTCCGCATCCTTTCTCTCCGCGCGGACGACCAGTGAAAACAATCGCCTTCGCCTCCCCAAGGCACAGCGCCGAGACCCGGGTGAAGTGGGAACGGTTTCGACTATGCCGGGCATATCGAGGCGACGGCAACCGACATTTGCCTGAGAATTGTCCAGGCATTGTCCAGTGTCCATTTGGACAATAGAACAGCAGGTCAGGCACGTGTGGACGAGGTCAGACGAAACAACCGACGTGCCTTACCTGTGCGCCACAGAAACGACCTGGGAAAAGCCGGCACCCGCATCGCCGTCGTCCGGACGCCGAGCTTTCAGCGGTGAGTGAGCGGAATCTCGGACTCGACGCGGGTCAGCTTCTCGGGATTGCGGACGTAGTACAGGCCGCTGATGCGGGCGTCGTCCTGGACGCTGATCGCGAGGATGCCGTCGAGCTCGCCGTCCAGCCGCAGCACGAGTGCCGGGTTGCCGTTGACCACGGTGAGTGCGGTGGTGACCGTGCCGTCGTACCTGCCGAGGCCGCCGACGATCATGCGGCCGACCTTTCCCTGGCCGATGACCGGGTTCAGCGCGGCCTGCTTGACTCCGCCGCCGTCGGCCACCAGGACCGCCCCGGGGGCGAGCACGTCGAGCAGGCCCTGCAGGTCGCCTGTTTCGACCGCGCGCTGGAACGACTCCAGAGCCGCCTTGATCTTGCCCGGGGGCACCGCCTCGCGCGGGCGCCGGGCGTTGACGTGCCTGCGGGCGCGGTGGGCGATCTGACGGACGGCCGCGGGGCTCTTGCCGACGGCGGCCGCGATCTCGTCGTACCCGACGTCGAAGGCCTCGCGCAGGACGAAGACGGCGCGCTCGGTCGGCGCGAGCGTGTCGAGGACGAACATGAGCGCCATCGACACGCTCTCGGCGAGCTCGGCGTCGTCGGCCACGTCCGGCGCGGTGAGCAGCGGCTCGGGCAGCCAGGGGCCGACGTAGGCCTCCCTGCGGCGCGTCATCGTGCTCAGCCGGTTGAGCGACTGCCGGGTGGTGATCCTGACCAGATAGGCGCGCTGGTCGCGCACCTGGCCGAGGTCGACCTTCACCCACCGCAGCCAGGTCTCCTGGAGGACGTCCTCGGCGTCGGACGCCGATCCGAGCATCTCGTAGGCGACGGTGAAGAGCAGGTTGCGGTGGGTGACGAAGGCGTCGGTCGCCGGGTCGGCGGCGTGGTCGCCCATGTCTCGCCTCCTGTCCGCCCGGACGGTGTTCGCGCGTCTCACCACGGTAGGTCCTTCTCTCCTGGCGTGACCGTTCAGCGGGTGGACAGCGCGTCGCCGCGCCCGGCCCGCAGCACCTTGCGGCGCTCGGGGTCCTTGACCCAGGCCGGGTAGTTCAGCGATCCGGGCCTGCGTGCCTGGTCGGCCAGCTGCGGTTCGCGGCCGTCGCCGAGCCGCACGGCGTCGCGGGTCACGGCCGTCACCGTCGTGCCGGGGCCGTCCAGCACGGGTCACGCCGAGCCGGGTCACGGTGTCGACCACCAGCCCGACGCTCCCGGCCAGCAGGTCACGGCAGTCGGCGACCGCGTCGTGGGTGCCGCCCACGCACTGGTGCAGGCGGATCCGGTCGACGAAGCTCGGACGCGGGTTGGATCAATGTCACCGTCACGTCGTCGCGTTGCGTGAGGCGATTGGCGGCCAGTACGCCGGCGTAACCGCCGCCGATCACGACGACCCGGGCGTTCTCGGTCATGGTGTCTCCTTCGTGCCGTCAAATGGGGTTCGGCACAAGACACCGCCCGCTCCATCGTTGTGACCGGTGTGAGGCGGATCACTCCCGGCGTTCCACGTCCGACGACGGGGACGCCCCTCGGTGGATCCGGTGTGAGAGGCGGACGCCCCACCGTGGACGCCCGCCTCTCCTGTCACTGCTCGACGTTGGCGTTGTACTTCTCGATCGGCGCCTGCAGGGTGGCGGCGGCGTTCTGCATCGCCTGGTCGGCCGGGGTCCTCGGCTCCTGCCCCTCACCGGCGGGCACGGCCTGTTCGAGGCCGACCTCGGCGGCCTTCCTGGCCTCGGGCATGACGCCGAGGAGGCAGCCCGACGTGGCCGCCGACGGCTGCTGGGCGCGCAGCTGCGTCACCGCGACCTGGAAGTTGGGGTTGTCGTCCGCCTTGGCCTGCGGGTTGACCGGCACGTAGCCGGTCGCCTCGTGCCACTTCGCCTGCTGCTCGGGCGTGTTGGAGAACTTCACGAACTCCCAGGCGGCCCGCTTCTCCGCGTCGGTGTGCCCGACCGCGTTGATCCACAGGGAGGCGCCGCCGATGATCGTGCCGCCGCTGGAGGAGTCGGACACCTTGGGGAAGGGGGCGGTCTTCAGCTCGAACTTGTCCTTCGACGCCTCGGTGTAGCCGCCAAGGGCGGAGGTCGACTCCAGGTGCAGCGCGATCGTCCCGGTCTTGAACGCGTTCTGCGCCTGGTCGGTCGGCCGGCCGGTGTTGGTGGCGTACCCTTCCTTCACCAGGTCTCCCAGCCACTGGGCGAACTCGGGCCCGGCGCCGGAGCCGAAGTTCACCTTGGTGGCCAGGCCGTTCCTGCCGTTGCCGTTGTCGCAGTACTCGGCGTTGTCCTGGGCGGTCAGCTGCTCGACGAACCAGCCGTAGAGGGCGGCGTTGAAGCCGTACTGCTTGACCGTTCCGCCCTCCTTGACGGTGAGCTTCTTCGCCCACTCGCCGACCTCGTCGAGGGTGGCCGGCGGCTTGTCCGGGTCGAGCCCGGCCTTCTTCACGGCGTCGGCGTTCATGTAGAGCAGCGGCGCCGAGGAGTTGAACGGCATCGACCAGAGCTTGTTCTTGATCGTGTAGTAGCTGGCGATGTTGGGCTCTATGTTCGCGTTCTGGTCGAACTTGTCCTGCTCGATGAACTTGTACATCGGGACGACCTGCTGCGAGTCGTACATGAAGCGCGACCCGATGTCGTAGATCTGGACCAGTGGGGGTGTGGCCTCCTGCTGCACGGCCTGCTTGTACGCGACCACCATCTGGTCGTAGTCGCCCTTGAAGACCGGCTTGACGGTGATCTTGTCGTTGACCTTCTTGAAGTCCTCGACCATGGCCTTGATGGCCTGCTCGTTCTTCTCCTTCATCGAGTGCCAGAACTCGATCTCGATCGGTTCCGTGATCGCGTCCGCGCCGGGCGCCGTGGCGGCTTCGCCGCCTTCGCCCGAGCTCGCGTCGCCGCCGCAGCCCGTCAGAGCGAGGGAGAGTGCGGCCGTGACGACCAGCCCGTCGCGCGTACGCCGGAATCGGGGTCGTGCCATCTGGGAACTCCGTTTCTTGTTCACGATTACTTCACCGCGCCTGCGGTGAGGCCGCGGATGATGAAGCGCTGCCCGAAGACCACGAGCAGGAGGGTGGGCAGCAGTGCGAGGGTGACCCCGGCCAGGATGAGCGTGGGGCTGGACGATTCCGCGTCGTTCAGCATGGAGACGCCGATCTGCAGCGTCTTGTACTGGTCGTCGTTGCCGAGGATCAACGGCCAGAAGTACTGGTTCCACGTGGTCATGAACACGTAGACGCCGACCGCGGCGATGGCCGGCTTGGACAGGGGAAGCAGGATCCGCCACAGGAACCGCAGATGGCCGCACCCGTCCATCACCGCGGCGTCGCGCACCTCGACCGGGAACTGCAGGAACGACTGCCGCAGCAGGAAGGTGCCGAAGGCGTGGGCGAGGAAGGGCAGCGTGAGCCCGAGGTAGGTGAGCGGCCCCTTGGTCAGTCCCAGGTCCGAGACCAGCAGGTAGTTGGGCAGGATGATCGCTTCCCACGGCACCATGAGCGTCACCATGAACAGCGCGAACATCGCCGTCTTGGCCCACATCCGCAGGAACGCGAACGCGTAGGCGGCCAGGACGCTGGAGAGGAGCTGGCAGAGGGTGACGATGCCGGTCTGGATCGCCGAGTTGAGGTACTGCCTGGCCAGCGGGATGGTGTCGAGCGCCGAGCCGTAGTTGCCGAGGTCGATCGCCGTCGGCAGCAGCTTCGGCGGATAGCTGGCCAGGTCGCTCGGCGTCATGATGCCGCCGATGAAGGCGTAGTAGAGGGGGAAGACCACCGGGATCGCGCACACGATGAGCACGAGATAAACAACGATCTTGCTCGCGACCGAGGAGGAGGTGCTCATCGGTAGTGGACCTTCCTTTCCAGCACACCGAACTGGATGCCGGTACACACCAGGACGACCACCAGGAGCACGATCGCCGCGGCGCTGGCCGTGCCGAAGTCCGACGATCCGTAGCTGAAGGCCTTCTCGTAGATCCAGTAGACCAGCGTGGACGTCGCCCCGTCGGGGCCGCCCTTGGTGAGGATGTGGATCTGCCCGAAGCTCTGCAGCGCGTGGATCGTGGAGATCACGATGAGGAAGAAGAGCTGCGGCGACAGCATGGGGACGGTGATCCGGCTGTGCAGGCGCCATCCCGTCGCGCCGTCGAGCCTGGCCGCCTCGATCACCTCGGTGGGGATCGCGCCCACCCCTGCGGAGAGCACGAGGACGTTGTAGCCGAGCGTCATCCAGACCGTGGTGATCGAGATCGAGATCAGGGCCAGGTCGGGTTCGGTGAGCCAGCCGATCCGGTCGACGCCGACGTAGCTGAGGATGCCGTTGGCCATGCCCACGGCCGGGTTGTAGATGAGGGCGAAGATCACCGACGCGGTGGCCACGGAGAAGGCGAACGGCAGCGCGAACACCGTACGGAACATCCTCTGCCCGCTGATCCGCGACTCCAGCAGCAGCACGACCACGAGCGCGCCCAGGATCGCCGGGACAACAGTGAACAGGGCGAACAACGCGGTCGTCCCCAGCGCTTTGAAGAAGGCGGGGTCACCGAACATGTCCGCGAAGTTGTCCAGCCCGACGAACCTGTTGGCCCGTCCGATGATGTCGGTGCCCATGGTGGACAGGTAGAACGTCCTGCCCAGCGGATAGAAGACGAAGACGGCAAAAATGATCAGCGAGGGCGCCAGGTAGAGCAACGACAACCGGTGCTCGCCCGTCGGTCCTCGTTGCCTGATGGTGCGAGCTTCCATCGTCGCGCAGTCTCACTTTCGTTGACCTGGTGTTTCGTTGTGCTCGCTGGATTCTGCCGACTATGACCCTGTTTCGGTAGACCTGCTCACTAAAGCGCAGGGTGAACGTTCGCGGAACGTTATCCGGGCGGCCCCACCACCCGTCAGACCGACGGTCACGGGCCCGCCCCAGGCGCCGTCGGCACCGGGCCGGGACGGTCAGGCGGGGGCGTCACGCAGGCGTTCCACGCGGATCCCGCGCAGCAGCAGTTCCGACACGACCGCCGCGGCCAGCAGGCTGACCAGCAGGGCGGCGCCGGCGACGAGGGCGACCGGCGCCACCGCCACCTCGTGCGGCAGCGGCGGCGTGACGGGCGGGGAGGTGAACTGCGGAATCCTTCCGAGCGCCACCCGCGCCGCCACCAGTCCCGCCAGCAGCCCGGCCAGGGTGCCCGCCGCGATCGTGATCACCTGCTCCAGCAGGAGCGCCACCCGCAGCGAGGCCACCTTCGCGCCCGACGCCTCCAGCGCGGCCAGCTCGTACGCGCGCCTCCGCGCCGAGGTGTGCAGGGCGAGCACGGTGCGCCCCAGCGCCAGAGCGGCCGCCGCCAGGGCGGAGGCCAGCAGCAGCAACAGCGCGAGCCCCGGGCCCTGCCCGGCGAACGACGCGGTCAGGTCGGCCACGTGCCGCCGCGACACCACCGACAACCCCTGCCGTTCCAGCTCCCGCTCCAGCGCCGCCGTGTCCGTCAAGCCGGTCCACACCTGGTACGAGGCCTTCTCGTGCACTCCGTACGCCATCCGGTCGGCCTGCTCCAGGTTCACCAGGACGCCCACGTCGGTCAGGCCGGGCGCGGCGCCGGACGCGACGACGGTGCGCACCGGCCCGTCGAAGGCGTGGTCGAGCCCCGGCACCACGCGGTCGCCGATCTGCCCGACGGCGACGGCCGGCGGCTGCGGATCGTACGTGGCGGGGCGCAACGTCTGGTTGCCGACCATGGTGACCGCGAACGCGCCGTCGCTCTGGCCCAGGTTGGGCTCCCATGGCGGCAGGGGCAGGGAGCGCCAGCGGCCCTGGTCGCGTACGGCCATCCCCGTGACGCTCACCCGTACGAAAGCGGACTCCTCGAACTGCGCCGGCGGGACGGGCTGCCCGCGGAAGGCGCGCAGCTCGCACCGGGCCTGGCCGCAGGCCGGCGGCAGGTTCCATTCGTGCACGCCGGAGCGCCCCGCGAGTTCGCCGAGCGGGAGCCGGGCGGGCCGCAGCTGCCCGGGGACCCGGAACGTGACGAACAGCTTGATCGCCCAGCCCTTGGAGGGCCGGTCGTGCGCCACATCCACGCGGAACCTGTCGCCGCGTACCCACACCCGCGGCTCGTCCGGGGTCGGCAGCCTGGCGGCGGCCTGCGCCAGGGTCACGCCACCGGCCAGGCCGGGCCGCCAGGCCGCGCCCACGGCGGCCAGCCGCCGCGGGTCCGTGGCGATCAGCTGCGGCGGACCCGGCACCTTGATCACCGGCGCGGCGGTGCCGCCGCCGGGGTCGGCCGCGGCCACGGCGGCGATCAGCTTGCCCGGCTCGACCGGCCGGACCGTGATCGCGGTGGCCGCGCCGTTGTGGAAGCGCGCCGTCTCCTCGTAGTCGCCGGACGTGGCGCTCCACGCCGACACCGCGAACGTGGCCAGCCCGAACGCCGCTCCCAGCACGATCACGCTGCCCGTGGCCACCGGTCCCCTGGCCACCTGCCGCAGCGCCAGGAACGGCCCGAGCCCGCCGCGCCGCCTGGTGACCCCGAACAGCCGCCTGGCGAGCAGCGGCAGCGCCCTGGCCGCCAGCAGCGCCACGCCGAGCGCGAGCAGCCCCGGCACGGCCAGCGCGCCGGAGCTGCGTCCCGACACGTCCGTGACCAGGCCGGTGGCCAGCAGCTCGACCAGGCCGATCGCGGTGACCGCGAGGACCACGGCGTCCAGCACCCAGCCGCGGGCCGTGCGGCGCGGGGTGCGCCGCCACTCCTCGGTGACCGGCCGCGTCGCCGTACGCCAGGCGGCCATCGCCGCCGCGAGCACGCCGCCCAGCATCGCCGCGACGCCGGCCAGCGCCGCCTCCGGCGGGAAGGTCGCCGGAATGCCCTCCGGCAGCAGCGCGCCGATCATCACGCCCGCCGCGGCGTGCCCCGGCAGCAGCCCGAGCGGCACGGCGGCGGCGAGCAGCAGCAGCGGCTCGGCCAGCGCGAACAACCACACGCGCGCCCGCCCGTGCCCGCGCAGGCGGGCCAGGGCGAGCTCCGCGCCGCGCGCCCTGACCAGGTCGCCCACGGTCTGGAAGAGCAACATCCAGCCGAGCGTCACCACCTGCGCGATCACCAGGAGCGTCGGCACGCCCAGCGCGCCGGTGCCCGCGGTGACGGCTCTGAGCGTGTCGGCCACCCGGGAGAAGACGATGTCGCCCGAGTTGCGGCCCGCGGACTCGGCCGCGGCCTGCATCGCGGTGAGCTTGGCCACGTCGGCGCCGTCCAGCCGGTCGGTGACGATGGGGACGATGGCGTAGTCGGTCCAGCCCGCCTCTTCGTCCTGCCCGCCCGAGACGGTGCCGGAGACGTCGCCCGAGATGTTGTACGTCTCCAGCCGCGTCTCGGGCACGGTGAACAGCGCGTCCGCCTTGTCCTCGCCCGGCTCCCCTGTGGGCGAGAACAACGTCCTGCCGAACCAGAACGGGTCGCCGGCCTGCCCCGGCCGGTAGATCCCGACCACGGTCAGCTGCGCCGGTTCGCGGCCGCTGGGGGTGTACTCGACGTCCACCACGGCCGACAGCCTGATCTTCTCCCCCACCTTGAACCCGGACGCCTGGCTGGCCATCACCTCCTTGGCCGCGCCTGGGCAGCGGCCCTCGCCCACCGGCAGGTGCTCGCACTGCCCGTCCTGCCAGACCAGCGAGAACGCGCGCCGGTCTCCCGGCCGGCCGCTGCTCGCCTCCATCCCGAGGACCGGCGGGCCGGTGAAGTCCGCGCCCGCGGTGAACGCCGCGACCTTGGCGTCGATGCCGCCCTGGGTGGTCGTGTACCGCCAGCCGCGCCCTTCCAGGGGCGCCGTCTCCACCGCGTCCCTGGCGATCGTCGTGGCGGCCGCCGCCGCGTAGATCGGCCCTACGGCCGCCGCCGCGATCGGCACGACCGCGATCAGCAGGACGACCAGCGAGAGCGTACGGCGTTCCCAGAGGCCGCGCGGGATCACGGCTCGGCCCTCCTGAGCACGATGCCGTCCTCGAGCTCCTCGATCCTCGCCATGGAGCCGGGCGGCAGCAGGTGGTGGAATTCGGGCGGCACCTGTACGGCGCCCTCTCGGCCGACGACCACGAAGTCCTCGCCGCGCCGGCCCTCCGCGCCGACCCGGCCGTCCCTGATCGTCACCGTACGGCTCAGCGCCTCGCTCACCGAGGTGTCGTGCGTGACGACGACCGCGGTCGTGCCGTCGGCCGCGGCGACGTCCTTGATGAGCTCGATCACCCGCGCGCCGGACTCCTCGTCGAGCTGGCTGGTGGGCTCGTCGGCCAGCAGCAGCTTGGGCGCGTTGGCCAGCGCCACGGCCAGGGCGAGGCGCTGCTGCTCACCGCCGGACATCCGCCCGGCCGGGCGGCCGCCCGCGTCCGCCAGCCCCACCCGGGCCAGCAGGTCGCGTGCCCTGGCGCGGGCCCTGCGGCGGGAGCCGAATCCGGCACCGGGGCGGGAGCCTGAGCGGGCGCCGAGTCGGCCGTGTCCGGCGGCGCGCTGGGCGAAGGTGATGTTCTGGGCGGCGGAGAGGTAGCCGATGAGGTTGCGGGCGGGGTTCTGCAGCATCATGCCGATGTGCGTGGCCCGCAGCCGGTCCAGCCTGCGCTGGTCGAGCCGCCCGAGGTCGACGCCGTCCATCCACAGGCGGCCCGCGCTCGGGCGCAGCAGCCCGGCCAGCAGCCACAGCAGCGTCGACTTGCCCGCGCCCGAGGGGCCGAGCAGGGCGACCGTCTCGCCCGCGTCGATCGTCAGGTCCACGTCGCGCAGCGCGACGACCTCGACGTCCTGCGCCTTGTAGATCTGCACGATCCCGTCGCACCTGACGACGCTCACAGGGCGCTCCTTGACCGCCGGCGATGGGCGCGGGCGCGCAGCTCGATCACCCGGTCGCAGCGCTCGGCCACCTCGGGGTCGTGCGTGGCCACCACCAGCGTGGTGCCGCCGTCCGCCGCCGCGAGCAGTTCGTCCAGTACGAGCGCGCGGTGCGTCTCGTCCTGCTCGGCCGTCGGCTCGTCGGCCAACAGTGCCCGGGGCCGCAGCGCCAGGGCCCTGGCCACCGCGACGCGCTGCTGCTGCCCGCCGGACAGCTCCTCCACCAGGTGGCCGGCGAACTTCGCGACCCGCAGACGCTCCAGCGCCTGCGCCGCCAGGCGTACCGCCTCGCTCGGCGCGCGTCCCGCCGCCCTGAGCGCCACCTCGACGTTCTCGGCGGCGGTGAGCAGGCTGAGCAGCCCGTACGACTGGAAGACGAGCGCCAGCCCGGCCCTCAGCTCCGGCTGCTCGTCCAAGGGCACGCCGCCGACCAGGACGCGGCCGGCGGCGGGCGGGAGCAGCCCGGCCAGCGTGGTCAGCAGCGTGGTCTTCCCGGATCCGGACGGGCCCATGAGCGCCACCCGCTCGGCTCGGCCGAACTCCAGGGTGAGGTCTTCGATGATCGTGCGCCCGCCCGCCCGGCAGCTGAGTGCGCGGCATGCGAGCGTCGGTCCTGGCACCACTCGCGGATCATCCTCCCGCCCGATGATCCGCGTCAACGGCTGTCAGGACGCAACCGCATTGCGAGTGAGCCACGGACCGCGGGGCCCCGGTGGCGGATCGCGGGGACGCGGCGCGCGCCGCTCAGTCCCACCAGCCTGCGGCGAGTTCGACGCCCTCCTTCTGCAGCGCGTCGTGCCAGACGGGGTCACGCAGCAACCGGGCCTCCCATGCGCGTACGACGCCGTCGGGTCCCGTGACCGCGTCCTCGCGGGACGGGTGCAGGAACAGCTCGCTCGTGCCCTCGGGAAGCGCGGCGAGGCGGCGGAGGTAGTCGTCCCTGAGCCGCTCGTAGGCGCCGAGCTCGTCCGCCGTGCGCCGGTTGGTGGCGATCGTCTGCGGGATCGCCACGCCGAGCGCGTCGGCGAGGGCGACGGCGCGCTCGTGCACCTGCGCGAGCTGCGGCGGGAGCGGCCCGCCGATGTACGGCTCGGGGTCGCGCGGCAGCCGGAAGGCCAGGCCGTGGCGTGCGCACCATTCGAGCGTCTCGGTGAGCCATGACCGGCCGTGCAGGCCGTAGAGGGTGCCGGCGTGGGAGTCGGCCGCCTCGGGCGCCAGGCGCCGGCCGCGCATCCAGCGCAGTTGCGCGTCCGCCTCCTCCACGACGTGCCGCGCCTCGCCCCGGGCTCCCAGGACGAACGGATCGTCGTGGAGCGTACCGTCGTGGTCGGCCAGGCATTCCGCGCCGTTGAACGGCCGCCAGCGCGGGAGCCCGCGCTCGCTCGTGAGCGTCACGTGCAGCCGCGGAACGACGCCGAGCTCGCCGACCTCGGACGCGGCCCGCTCCGCGGCGGGCGAGACGCAGATGAGCGTCGTCGCGGTGACGTGCCCCTCGGCGAGCAGCGCGAGGATGACCTCCGTGGTGCCCGCTTCCCTGCCGAGGTCGTCGGCCGTGATCACGAGGCGGCGGCTCATCGCGGAGCCTCCGCGGCCGGTTCGTCCGCGCCGTCAGTGGGCGGCCCGCCCGTGGGGTCCTGGGGTGGCGGCCCGGCCGGCTCGGACGCCTCCGGCGGCGTCTCGATCGGGACGGAGACGAACCGCGCCGCGACCGCGCCGATCGCTGTCAGCACGAACGGGTACACGCACAGGTACACCCGGAACGCGAACCCGGGGTCGGCGCCCGGGTCGTCGCCGGAGTTGTAGCCGAAGAACACGCCGAGAGAGGTGAGCGCGAGCCCGGTCACGATCCCGTTGAGCCGGCCGAAGAAGCCGAACGCGGACAGGAAGAGCCCTTCTCGGTGCTCCCCGTTGCGGGCCGCGTCGGCGTCCAGCACACGCGCGACGATGAGGTCGTTCGTGGCGAGCATGCCCGACCAGCCGGCCCCGACCAGCACGCCCGCGGCGATCGCGGTGACGAGGCCGGTGGCGAGGAACAGGGCGGCGAAGCCGGCCGCGAGGACCGCGAAGGCCAGCCGCCAGGCCCACAGGGCGCCGCGGCGCGCGACGACGCGCGTCCACACGACGAGGCCGCCCGCCGAGATGAGGATGACGATGCCCTGCAGGTAGAGCGCGTTGCCGACGGGCAGCCCGAGCGAGTAGCGCACGTAGAGCTGGATGCCGGACAACACGAGCGCCATGGCCACGCCGTAGCAGGCGCCGGTGAGCCCGACCGTCCAGAACATCGGGTTGCGTACGATCGACCACACGCTGGGCAGCAGTTTGGGCCGCTCTCGCGTGGAATAGCGGGGACGCTCGCGTGCGCCGAGCGCCATGAACACGATCACGACGAGGGCGATCGCGCCGTAAATGATCGCGGTGGTCTGGAAGCCCTGGGTGGACTCCTCGGTGCCGAAGACGCTCGTCGTGAGCACCGGGGTGACCGCGAGCGAGATCACGAGCGCCACGAGCTGGAAGCCCTGGCGCAGGCTGTTGGCCACGGCGCGGTCGCGCTCACGCGGGTAGAGCTCGGGGAGCAGCGCGCCGTAGTTCGCGTTGAGCATCGAGTCGAAAGCCTCGCACAGGATCGCGAACACGGCGAACCAGAGCACGAGCCCCATGCCGTCCAGGGAGTCCGGCGCGGAGAAGAAGGCGACCATGCAGGCCGCGAGCATCGGCGCGCCGGCGAGCAACCACGGCCGGCGCCTGCCGAACCGGCTTCTGGTGCGGTCGGAGAGGTGGCCGAGCAGGGGGTTGTCGACCGCGTCGATGACGGCGTACACCACCATGACGACGCCGTACGCGCGTACGTCCAGCCCGAGGATGTCGACGTAGAAGAGGATCGTCGATCCCTTGATCATGTTGATCGGGATGGACGTGCCGAACATCCCGATGGCGTAGCGCCACGCGGGAGTCCGCCCCGGAGCGGAGCCGTCACCGGGATGGGACACGCGATCACCTTCCTTGCTGAGCAGACAATGCAGACAACCGGCGCAGGATGTCAATGTCCGGCGCCGGCGGACGGCACGCGGCGGGGCGGTCGCGGGCCGGCGCCCCTGACAAGGGCCTGACCGTTCAGAGCCCGTAGACGCGGGTGGCCGTCGCCGAGAAG
The DNA here is from genome assembly GCF_009908215.1 of Nonomuraea sp. K271. Lineage (NCBI taxonomy): Bacteria > Bacillati > Actinomycetota > Actinomycetes > Streptosporangiales > Streptosporangiaceae > Nonomuraea > Nonomuraea sp. K271. The sequence continues at coordinate 37,284 of NZ_JAAAHR010000064.1, forward strand.
ACGTCGCCGATCTCCCCGGCGGACCGCCCGGCGAGCACGTCCTGCCAGGTGGACAGCAGGGTGGGCAGGTCGGTCCAGAGTTTCTCGACAGGGAAGTTGCTGCCCCACATGCAGCGGCCGGAGCCGAACAGGTCGAGGCACGTGGTCGCCACCCGCTTGATGAGCGGCCGGTCCACGCGGTGCACGAACGTGCCCTGGCCGGTGAGCTTCACCACGACGTTGGGATGTTCGGCGAGGAGTGTCAGCCCCCGGGTCCACTCCGCGGCGGCGGGCGGGGCGAAGTCCACCGGCATCCCGGCGTGGACGAGCACGAACGTCATCCCGGGGAAGTCCGCCACCAGGGCGGCGGCGTCGGCCAGCTGGGCTGGGAACACCTGCAGCTCGAACAGCCAGCCGAGGTCGGCGACCGCGGCGAGGTTGCGCCGGAAGACGGGGTCCTTCATGCGGTCGGGCGCGGTGGCGAACCGGAACTCGGGCCGCTCGTGCCAGTGCAGTTGCAGGCGGGTGCCGCGCACGAGCGGCGTGAGGGCGGCCTGACGGCGCAGGACGTCGGGGGCGTCGTCGGCGAAGAGGTCGGCGCAGCCCACCACGGCGGCAGGCCAGCCGGTCTCGGCATGGACGTCACGCAGCCGGCGCACCTCGTCGACGGAGCGGTCGAGCGGCCAGTTGGCCTGGACGTAGACGGCCGAGGTGATGCCGCAGGGGGCCGCTTCCGCGACGTACTCGGAGACGGGATAGTCGCGGCGGATCGCCTCGTACGGGCCGAAGATGCGGGGGACCATCTCCCCCTGCAACCAGGGCAGGTCGGCGGCCCGCCAGATGTGGTGGTGCGAGTCGACGATCCCGGTCATCGCGGTGCTCCCGGAGGTGTGGCGGGCCAGTGTCGTGCCGCGGCGCGGCGGCGGCCGGACAGGACGGCGGGCAGGCGGCGCACCTCCGCCAGCGCGGTGGCCAGGTCGCGGACGCCGCCGAGGTGGTCAAGGCTCGGAAGCTGGGCGGACATGGCGCGGGTGGCGGGGCGGTAGGTGGGCGAGCAAGCCAGCGGCGACCACCAGACGAGCCGGTGGCCGAGTCTCGACAGGCGGGCGGTGGCGCGGACCATGGGGCCCGGGTCGCCGCGTTCGAGCCCGTCGGACAGGACGACCACGAGCGCGCCGCGGGCGAGCGCCGCGAAGCGCGGGTCGGCCAGGAAGCGGTGCAGCGACGCGCCGATCGCCGTGCCGCCGTCGGCGTCGGTGACCAGCTCCGACACCGACCTCAGCGCCTGGTCGGCGTGCGGGTGCGACAGCGCGGCGGTGATCCGCGTGAGCCTTGTGCCGAAGGTGAACACCTCGGTACGGGCCGGCGCGGCGCGCAGCGCGGTGTGCGCCACGCGCAGGAGGTCGGGGGTGTGCTGCCGCAGCGAGCCCGACACGTCGGCCAGGATCAGCAGGCGGCGGGGCCGGCGCGGGCGGGCGAGGCGGCGCAGGTCGATGATCTCCCCGTCGTGGCGGTGGGCGCGCCGCCACGCGTGCCGCACGTCCAGCCGGTCGCCCGACCTGGACGGGCGGCGGCGCCTCGACGGGGTGACGGGCAGCGCGGCGGGCCAGGCGGCTTCGAGCGCGCGCATGAGCGCGCGCTCGCGGGTGCGGCCGAGGTCCCGCGTGCCGTACGTGCGCAGGGCGCTGGCCTCTGTCCCGTCGCCCGGCCGCGCCTCGTGCTCCGGTGGCTCCTCCTCGCCGGGCCCCCCGCGGGACGGCGTGCCGTCGTCCCGGAGGACCGGCGGATCGGTACGGGCGCCGTGCCGGAACCAGGCGTCGAAGACGCGGTCGAAGGCGGGCAGGTCGGCCACGTCCTGGAGCAGGATGATCCGGGCGGACCAGTACAGCGCGGCCATGCCGGACGGCGGCGATTCCGCGATCACCCGCAGCAGGTCCGCCCGCTTGGCCGGCGCGGTACGGAGCCCCGCCTCGCGCAGCGCGACCAGGAAACCCCACAGGTGATCGGCGGCGAGCCCCGCGGGACCGGCGGAGCGGGTGTCAGGCATCGCTGAACACGTCCTCCGCGTGGCCGAGGAGCAGCCGGGTGTCCTCCTCGTCCTTGATCAGCAGGCCGAGGGCCTTGCGCAGCGCCAGGGGCCACGGGTCGCCGCCCTCCGCCAGGGCCATGGCGCCGCGGGCCCACTCCACCGACTCGGCGATGCCGGGCCGCTTGAGCAGCGGGAGCCGCCGTACGCGCTGCACCGCCCGTACGAGCCCGTCGGCCGCCCGCTCCTCCAGGCCGGGCACGGACGCGCGCAGGATCGCCCGCTCGCGTCCCGGTTCGGGGAAGGCGATCCAGTGGTAGAGGCAGCGGCGTTTGAGCGCGTCGTGCAGCTCGCGCGTACGGTTGGAGGTCAGCACCACGATCGGCGGCGTGCCCGCCCGCACGGTGCCCAGCTCCGGGATCGTGATCTGGTGGTCGCCGAGGAACTCCAGCAGGAACGCCTCGAACTCGTTGTCGGCCCGGTCGATCTCGTCGATCAGGAGCACCGCGCCCTGCTCGGCCCGCACCGCGCGCAGCAGCGGTCGGCGCAGCAGGAACTCCTCGCGGTAGAGGTCGCCGGGGTCCTCGCCGCGGCTCTCGGCCACCCGGACGTGCAGGAGCTGCTTGGGGTGGTCCCACTCGTACAGCGCCTGGCCGGAGTCCAGCCCTTCGAAGCACTGCAGGCGGATCAGCTCCAGGCCGGTGATGCGCGACAACACCGAGGCCACCTCGGTCTTCCCGACGCCGGGCTCGCCCTCCAGCAGGAGCGGCCGTCCCAGGCGCAGCGCCAGGTGGACGGCCGTGCACAGCCCCTCGTCGGCGAAATACCCCTCCCTCTCCAGCGCCGCGGCCAGCTCGCCGGGGCCGGGGGTCACAGCTGCACGTGCTCGGTGGTCAGCAGGTGGACGCGGGACGAGGTGTGCGCGGACGCGTCGGCCGCAGCCGCCCTGCCGTGCTCGGAGCCGAACGCGGCGGCGCGGGCGTCCTCGTCGTCGAAGTACAGCTCGTGCACCGAGTCGTACGGCCCGTCGTCGCCGTTGACGATGTTGACCGTGTACCTGCGCAGGCCCGGCAGCTTCCTGGCGAACGCGACGTGCTCCTCCACCGCCCACTTCGCGTACGCGTCGTGGGACAGGCCCTCGGCGCGCTTGAGCAGCGACATGACCTTCAACATGGTTCCTCCATCCTCAAGGCGTCCAGCCCTCGCAGGACGCGTTCCGGGGTGAACGGCATCGACGTCAGGCGCACACCGCAGGCGTCGAAGATCGCGTTGGCGATGGCCGGGATCGGGGCGTTCGCCGTCATCTCGCCGATCCCCTTGGCGCCGTACGGCCCGTTCGCGGCCGGGCGTTCCAGGATCACGCTGTGCTGCGACGGGATGTCGGCGGGGCCGGGCATCAGGTAGGCGGAGAAGTCCCGGGGCCCGTGGTCGCGCAGCGGGTAGTACGGCTCGGTGGTCTCGAGCAGGGCGTGCGACACGCCCATCCAGGCCCCGCCCTCCACCTGCTGCGTCGCCATGGCGGGGTTGAGCGCCCGGCCGACCTCGTACGCGTTGAAGAGCTCCAGCACCTCGACCACCCCGGTCTCGTCGTCGACCTCGACGACCGCGACCGTGCACGCGTGCGCCTGGCAGGAGTCGGGGTCCATCTCCCCCGTCTCCGGCACCGGGACACTCGGCTCCTTGAGGTAGACGCCGCGTCCCGAGATCGTCCTGCCGTGCTTGAAGTGCGCGGCCATCGCCAGGTCGGTGACGTGGACGCGCTTGTCCTGCGCGCCCCTGACCATGATGTAGCCGCTGCCGTCGGTCTCCAGGTCGGCGGCGTCGACCTCCAGTTCCTCGGCGGCCACCTCCAGCATCACGCCGCGCGCCTCGGCCGCGGCCATGATGACGGCGTTGCCGACGCGGTGGCTGCCGCGGCTGGCGAAGGTGCCCATGCAGTGAGGGCCCGTGTCGGTGTCGGCCGTGTCGACGAGCACGTTGCCCATCGGCAGGCCGAGCGTCTCGGCGGCGCACTGGGCGGCGATCGTCTTGATGCCCTGGCCCAGGTCCACCGAGGACAGCGAGACCACGAACGTGCCCGTGGTCGTGGCGTGGATCAGCGCCTGCGAGGGGTCGCCGCCCAGGTTCATGCCGGTCGGGTAGTTGACCGACGCGAACCCGCGGCCGCGCAGCTTCGCCATCGCTACAGCCCCTCTCGGGTCGTGGAGGACATCCTGCGGCAGTCCTCGGGCAGGTCGTGCCCGGCCAGCTCCGCCGCCTTCTGGATCACCTCGACCAGGGCCGTGCCCTCGGCGATCTTGCGGTGGGCCTTGACGTCGCCGTCGCGGTAGGCGTTGATCAGCCTGAGCCGCAGCGGGTCCATGCCGAGCGCGCGGGCGATCCGGTCCATCTGCGACTCCAGCGCGAAGTCGGCGATGGTCACGCCGAATCCGCGCATGGCGCTGGACGGCGTGCGGTTGGTGAACACGCAGTGGCAGTCGGCCCACACGTTCGGGATCGAGTAGGGGCCGGGCAGGTGCGCGGCGGCCTTGGTGGTGCCGTACGGGCTGTGACGGGCGTAGGCGCCGGCGTCGACGTACAGGGTGACCTTGCGGCCGGTGATACGGCCGTCGTCCATCACGGCGTCCTTGATGACGATGCGCTCGGCCGCGCGCGGCGAGGAGACCTGCATCTCCTCGGCCCGGTCGTAGACGAACTTGACGGGGCGGTCGACCGCCATCGCGGCGACGCACGCGATCGGCTCGACCACCACGTCCACCTTGCCGCCGAAGCCGCCGCCGACCGTCCCGCCCACGATGCGCAGCCTGTTGAACGGCGTGCCGAGGATCAGCGCGGTGTTGTCCAGGGTGAAGAAGCACGCCTGGGTGTCGGAGTGGATGCGCAGCCGCCCGTCGGCCTGCGGGACGACGACGCAGCCGGTGGTCTCTACGGGGGCCTGCTCGATGGGCGACGACTGGTAGCGCCACTCGAAGACGTGGTCGGCGCGGGCGAAGGCGGCCTCCACGTCGCCGAACCGGATCCGCCTGCAGTGGTGGCCCTCGTAGACGAAGTGGTTCTGCCCCTGGTACTCGTTGACCAGCGGCGCCCCCTCCTCCAGCGCCTCCTCGACGTCGAGGACGTGCGGCAGGTCCTCGTACGACACCTCGACCGCGGCCGCTCCGTCCAGCGCGGCCGCCTCGGTCTCGGCGATCACGGCGCAGATGGGCTCGCCGAGGTAGCGCACCTTGTCCACGGCGAGGACGGGCTCGTCGTCCGGCTCGACACCGATCAGCTTGAGCACGGTGTAGACGTTGTTCGGGACGTCGGCGTGGGTGAGGACGCGCAGCACGCCGGGCACGGCCAGGGCCGCGGTCACGTCCACGCCGGCGATCCTCGCGTGGTGCCGGGCCGAGCGGTGCATCTTGAGGTGCGCGAGCCGCGGCGGGGCCACGTCCTCGAAGAACTCGGTGCGTCCGGTGACATGCCCGCGCGCGTCGGAACGCTGCACCACCGAGCCGACCACGGTCAGGCCGGCGTCGTCCCGCTCGGCCGCGAAGGCGCCGGTGTCGATGGGGGCGAGCCGGTACGTCATCGAGGCACCGCCCGTTCCCTGCGCCGCCTGGCCGCCTCCATGATGGCGATCACGATGGGCCGGTAGCCGGTGCACCGGCAGACGTTGCCCGAGACGGCCTCGATCACGTCGTCCTCGCTCGGGTCGGGGTTCCGTTCCAGCAGCGCCTCGGCCACCATGATCATGCCGGAGGTGCAGAAGCCGCACTGGGTGGCGAAGCAGTCGATGAAGGCGCTCTGCACCTCGTCCAGCTCGCCTCCGGCGGTGACGCCCTCCAGCGTGCGGACGGAGGCGCCCGCGACGGTCTCCACCGGGACCAGGCAGGAGGCCTCGGGCCGGCCTTCGACGAGGACCGTGCAGGTGCCGCAGGCGCCCTGCGCGCAGCCGCGCTTGGCCGCGATGAGCCCCAGCGACTCGCGCAGGCAGGCGAGCAGCGTGGCCCCCGGCGCGGCGATGAGCTCCCGCCGTTCACCGTTGACGACGAGCGAGACGATCTGTGACGGCACGATCCCACCTCTTCCGGTGCGGGCGCTTCGAAGGAACTTCAGGGGAGCTTCAGGGGAGCTTCAAGGGAGAAAGGCGCGGCGCAGGTGGACGGGCAGGACCCGGGCCCGGTACCACGCGCTGGCGTAGGCGTCGTCGAAGGGGTCGATGTCGGCGCGGGCCGCCTCGCCCGCCTCGGTGAGGTTCTCCGGGGTGAGCGGCCGGCCGTCCAGCAGGCGTTCCGCGGAGAACGCGCGCACGGGACGCGGGGCTACGCCGCCCAGCACGATCCTGCGGCCGCCGGGCGCGGCGACGGAGGCGACGGTGACGATGGACGCCGAGTTCAGGCGGCGGCGCATGGCCTTGTGGTAGTGCCAGGCGCCCGGCTCCGGGAGCGTGACCCGTATCGCGGCGACGACCTCGCCCGCGGCCGTCCCGGCGGCCAGGACGTCGGCCACGGGCGCGTCTCTCCTGCCGTCCGGGCCGGCGATCTCGCAGGTCGCGTCGAGGGCGAGCAGGCAGACGCCCAGGTCGCCGTACGGCTGGGCGACGAACAGGTTGCCGCCCACGGTGGCCTGGTTCCTGATGGTCGGTGAGGCGATCGTGCGCAGCGCCGGCCGCAGGAAGGCGAGACGGGGATGTTCGCCGACGGCGGCGAGCGTGGCCGCCGCCCCGATCGTGGCCACACCTCCGGCGACCTCGATGCCGCCCAGGCCCGCGCGGCGCAGGCTGACCAGCTCGGTCACGGCCGCGGCCCCGCTGTTGACGAGGGGCATCAGGGCGGTGCCCCCGCCCATGATCCGGCCGCCGCGCGCGGAGCAGGCGATCACATCGTCGAGAGACTCCGGTACGTGCACCGCCTGGATCGCCATGTGCGGCCTCCTCACTGATTATCGATAATTGATTATCGACAGCAGTGCGTCAAGGCTTCATCGGCATCGGTAGGATCACCCCGTGACCGAAGAGCCCTCCAAGCTGCCGCGCCTCACGCTGGCCAGGCAGATCCGCGACTCGCTGGTGGGCAGGATCGTCTCAGGCCAGGTCAGGCCCGGTGAGCGGCTGGTCGAGACGCGGCTCGCTGCCACGTACGGCACGAGCCAGGCGCCCGTGCGCGAGGCCCTGCGCGAGCTGGAGGCCATGCGGCTGGTCGAGACCCAGCCGCGCCGGGGCACCTTCGTCCGGCCCTTCATCCAGGAGACGCTGCGCGAGAGCTATGTCGTGCGGGCCGCACTGGAGGAGAGCGCCACCCGGCTGGCCCTGCTGGCCGGCACCGTGCCGGTCGAGGCGATGCGTGCCGAGGTGGAGGCGATGCGGGCCGCCGCGCAGGCCGGCGACAGCGAGGCGTCGGCGCGGGCCAGCGTCTCCTTCCACCGCCACATCGTCGAGGCCGCGCACAACGAGCTGCTCAAGCTCACCTGGGAGGGCCTGCAGATCGAGGCGCGCACCTCGGTCACGATGGTCGCCACCGAGGTCGACCTGCACGACATCGTGCGCGACCACGCCGAACTGCTGGCCGCGATCGAAGGCGGCGACCTGGAGACGGCGTGCCGGCAGGCCCGCGACCACCAGTGGCACTACGCCGACCTGCCGCACGACGCCCACGGGCGCATGCGCGACTCAGCGACGGGCTGAAGAGCCGCGCCGCAAGGCTCGGCGACGGGCTGAGCGGTTCAGGCGCCGCCGGGCTCGGCGGCGCGCTCCCACATCGACCTCATCTCTGCGAACCCCTGCTCCATGATCCCGACCATGGCCCGCCTGGCCCGCTCGCCGTCACGCCGCTGGATCGCGTGGGCCACGTCGGTGTGCAGCTGCAACGCCTCCTCGTCGGGGTAGTGGGGCATCAGGTGGTAGTGGTGACGGCCGGCGAGCACCTCGGCGACGATCAGTTGCAGCTCCTCGAACATCTCGTTGCCGGAGGCGACCAGCACCCGCCGGTGGAAGTCGATGTCCAGGACGAGGAAGCGCGCGTCGTCGCCGGCCTTGCCGGCGGCCCACAGCTTCGCCGCGACCCCCACTAATTCGCTGGCCTCGTCGTCGCCGATGCGCTCGGCGGCCAGCCAGGCGGCGTGCGGCTCGATCGCGGTGCGCAGCTCGGTGATCGAGCGCATCTGCGCCATCCGGGCGTCGGAGGCGAGCCGCCAGCGGATCACCTGGGGGTCGAAGACCTTCCACGCCTTGGCGGGCTGGATCATGATGCCGACCCGGCGCCGGCTCTCGATGAGCCCCATGGACGCGAGCACCCGCAGCACCTCGCGGATCACGGAACGGGAGACCTGACAGCGGTCGACCAGGTCGTCGATGCTGAGGACGGAGCCCGCGGCCATCTCACCGCTGCAGATGGCGGTGCCCAGGTGGTCGAGGACACGTGCGTGCAGCCCGGCCTCTGGAGGGG